>NC_008610.1:900000-1160782 GCF_000015105.1 Candidatus Ruthia magnifica str. Cm (Calyptogena magnifica) | reverse complement strand
TTATGTTATGGATATTAGGTTAATCAATGGGTGGTTTGAAAAATTATTGTGGAATTTTTTCCATATGGTTTTGGCAGCTGTCATTTCGACGTTTTTTTACTATTCATTATTACTGTAGTTACTTTATTGGTGCATATTTTTGATTATAAAATGAATTAAAGATTGAATTGATTGTAGATACAATTAGGTTCAATTGATGAATTGTTGTTAACAACAATTTTGTTATTTTTTAAGACAAAAAAAATGGTTAATTGTCTAAAGTTTTGGTGATTAATTTATTGAATGATTTAAAATCAAAACTTGCTAAAGTAATACTCATGATTTTAGTGATGCTTTTTAAAAATGTGTCTTTGTCAGTATCATTTAATTCAGCGTTAGATTTTATGTATTTTTTTTGGTATTTTAATGGCTTTATTGGTCTTATATTTTGGTTTTAAATCTTGACATTAATACCTTAGGATTGATTTTTATAACTAAATAGCGTAACATCATCTCAATTTTTTAAAGATAATTATTATGCGTCAAATAATCATAGCGGGTAATTGGAAAATGAATGCCTCAAAAGAAGCGACCAATACATTGGTTATAGGTATTCTTTCAGGCATGGCAGATGTTAAATCCAAAGTCATCGTTTGTGTGCCTTCACTTTATATGTCACAGGTTGAAGTATTGGTTGTAGATTCACAACTTAATTTAGGTGCACAAAACTTAAATGTCAATAAATTAGGTGCTTTTACGGGTGAAATTAGTGCTGATATGATTAAAGATTTTGGTGCAAAATACGTTATTGTAGGTCATTCAGAGCGTAGAAGTCTTTATGGTGAAACCGATGAGATTGTTGCGCAAAAAGTACAAGTTGCATTGGATAATAATTTAACCCCACTTTTCTGTATCGGTGAATTGTTAGAAGATAGAGAGTCTAATAATACGAAATCGGTTGTTTCAAAACAAATTCAAGTAGTGATTGATCGGGTTGGTATTGAGGCGTTTAAAAATATTATTGTGGCTTATGAGCCTGTTTGGGCAATTGGTACAAATGTTACCGCAACGCCACAGCAAGCACAAGATACACATGCCTTTATTCGCTCAATGTTAGCTGAATACGACGCTGATATTGCACAAATAACCTCAATTCTTTATGGCGGTAGCATGAATTCTAGAAACGCAGCTGAATTACTTAATTGTAAAGATATTGATGGCGGTCTAATAGGTGGTGCTTCACTTAAAGCACAAGATTTCTTACAAATTTGTAAAGCAGGTTAATGATGTCGTTTCAACTTATTTTAGTTGTTCATATACTATTGGCATTAGGTTTAATTGCTTTAATTTTAATACAACATGGTAAAGGTGCTGATGCAGGTACTGCTTTTGGTGCGGGTACTTCTGGTTCGGTTTTTGGTGCACGAGGTGCAAATTCATTTCTTTACAAGCTGACTACTAGTTTGGCTTTTGGCTTTTTTCTAACCAGTTTGACGTTGGCTTATTTAGCAACCAATGATAGTAGTGTTAATAACGAACTAACAAGTGTTATGGAGCGAGTTACAACAATAGAAGGTGCAGTTCCGTCTGACGTACCTATGGTTGTTACGCCCATTTTAACTGAATCAGATATTAGTGATATTTCAAACTAGTAATTATTCTAACTTATATGCCGATGTGGCGGAATTGGTAGACGCGCTACTTTGAGGGGGTAGTAAGCTATGCTTGTGTCGGTTCGATTCCGGCCATCGGCACCACTTTTTGATAAGTGTCTCGTATCAATAATTTTTTAATAAATTGATGTATTATTTAGAGAGTTTATATCTGAACATGAAACGAATTGGCGGTATCGTGTGGAAAGAATATTTTTAAGATTTTATCTTTGATTATTAAAAATAAGTTATTATGACTTATATTGTTGTTGGTATTAGTAATAGACTCTCAATTTAACACCTAACCATGGATACTTTAACGGAAAGTTTTTTGCATAAAATAGACCTGATGTGTTTAGTATATGATAATTTAAGGAGCTAATCTGATCAGGATGAAAAGCTTCTAATTGCAATTTAAACCAATAATTTTTTTAAAACTTTAAAATTAACTGCTTTATATTGAAGAGATAACAATTAATTGCTGATTATACTAGAAATGTCTATGATAATAAAGACAGTTTAATTGTTGAAGATTTGTTTGAACAATTACCTAAGTCCAAAGTAGAAATTCACCAGAAAAAACAAAGAGAGAGCTAAGCAATGCATTATTTAAGAGTTCTTCTATATAAAGATTTTGTAGATGAGTTAAGTGAAGCATAAGAATAATTGTATTTATGTTTTTTCAGAAAAAACCGAAATTATGATTTAAAATACAACAAATTATTTAAGATTTTCAAATGGATATTTCTGTATTACTAGTAGTCATTATGGAAAAATAAATTTATTCAAGCGCCATTAGTTATTTTTTAGCATTTTGGATGATATCAATGATGTGTAAAAGTATTATTTTTAATGCATTACATGAGCTATGCAATCATCTTATGATCAGTCAGAAAAAATAGGTAATATTATTACGCTTTCACGTCTAGAAAGCACTAAGTTAGCCCATGAGGTGTGTGGCAATTAATCATATTTTTTACGATGAAAATGATTACCAAAATATCATCAAAGGTGCTAATACTTGGTATTGAAATTATTAGTCTTTGTTTTAATTTGATATTAATGAAAAATGATACATGCTGTATGTTACATGTCATAAAAATTATGTTTTTTATGAAAAGGACCAGAAGGTTTGAATGTATGTTTTGAGGTTCGAGACTATGGTTTTTCATTCCTGTAAGGCATTAACATGACTAATTAAGTGTTTTATCGGTAAAAAAATGGAACTAATCTTGTATTAGTGATTGTTTAACACATGCGCAAAAGCGTATGCTAGTGTTTTATTTAAAAAGTAATACTTGGCAAGGAAGTTCTGTGTTTAGCGTATACTTTGCCAAAACAGTCTAATTTTTTTAAATAGTAATTTACTCTGTTAATTTTATGTTGTAAGCTTTTCTAAAATATATATTAGAATATAATTGACTTCTTATATATTTGCTATATAATGCTCTCATCAGACCATAAAGTCTAATACTTAAAAGCCTCTTAACAATAAGAGAGTTAATACTTTTTAATTTGGAGATTAATATGAAAAAAATAATTGCAATTGCTACTTTGGTAGCTGTTACATCAGCATCAGCTGGTTTCTTTAACAATGGTTCAAACAACAATGATTACGGCTATGGTAACGCTTCAAACCGCTGGGGACCCTTTGACGGTGGTTCTAACTTTGGTCCAATGAATGGCGGTTCTAACTGGGGCCCCTTTGACGGTGGTAACAACTGGGGCCCTTTCAATGGTGGTTCTAATTGGGGCCCTTTCAATGGTGGTAACAACTGGGGCCCTTTTTCAAATAATAACGACATGAATAACGATTCTGACTGGGGTTTCCATTACAACAACAAGAATAAAACTAAGAATGTTTCTAATGCAACTGTTGATGGTAAGTATACTGGCACTGCTAATGCTAATGCTAAAGGTGTTGCTAATGCTTATGCTAAAGGTCAAGCTAATGCATTTGCTAAAGCACAAGCTAATGCTTATGCTAAAGGTTATGCTGACGCTAAAGCTAATGTAACTGCTGATAGTCGTGATCAAGTGATTGTTAAGTAAGACGTTTTTAATAATTGACCGCTAGATTAATCTAGCGGTAAGATTAAATAAAGACCACTCTTTTGAGTGGTCTTTATTGTCTTAAAAAAAATGCCGGATATTTTTGTATGACTTGTTTGATAAACGGCAGACATAAAATAATATAGAGGCTAAATTTAGTAATAGGGCCCTGGACGGAACAAAACCACATAAATCAGTTATTTGCTAATAAATTCTAAGTTCAGAACGGTTTCGCGACGAATACTACAAAAATAATTTGGATCTAATTGGTTAATCAGTTGCTTAATGTTAGTGTTGATTAAATATTCTTTATTCTTTATCCTTTGCTTTGTAATTTAAAGTATGTTATATCTTTAATATTAATTAAAAATATAACACCTTTAGCATCAGCAGATTTAATTAAAAGTTAACATCACTGAGTTTTGCTTGATTTTTCAAGAGTTTTTGGTTTTCTAAGTGGTTGAAATATAGCCAGACAATAATAATGACAATCACCTCAAAGAATAATCTGATATAAATAAACGTATAACTTAATATAGTACCAGAAACTAATTCATATCTAATAAAGGCAATGATCTATCCTAGTGTATAGATTATCAAGCTATGCGTTATTATCTTTAGTAATGTTTTTTGAATAATATGGATAAGGAATGAGAAGATTACTTATCCATAATGGACAAACTAATGTTATGCGAGATAAATAGTGACGATATAAAAGATGTGTAGCTAACGAACGTAAATTCTAGCCAAGCAATTGGTATATTAAAAATTAAAGTGGCAATAATAATGGAAATAAGGTTGTTTATATTTGTAATGTTATATTATGTAGGTTTGTCTCACTGCTTAAGAAGGTTTTAGACTTTTAAAATTTAATTTTAGTGTTAATGATCCGTTATTTTTTATGTAAATAAATTTTCATGGAATCCTAGTGACAGAGCATAAGGTAACTATAGGACTATTACTTAAAAATATTGAGATTTTCAAGTTTTATGATTAGTGATTGCAACAGAGTAAAATAGAACACTTCCTATTTTTTTGTAACTACACTACTGTAGTATGTGGACGGCTAGTTTCTGTGCTATCGATTTAGAAACTAGAAACTAATATCGTTTATTTGAGTTTCAATAGCGGTTTTTTGACGTAAATTAAATCAAACTTGATGTTGTGTGACAAATTCAAATTGAAATTATGTAGCATAGGTACATTTTAATGAGTCTTTAAATTATTTAAGCTTGATAGTTTTGATCAATGTGTATTCCATATCGAATTATTTAATTTTTACGGTAATATACTCTAAACCGATTGTGTTTAAAGTTTTTTATTTAATTTCATAAGCACTATCTCCTACCATAGAAAATAATTGTTTATTAAATAATATTAAGCTAATATTGGTAGGGTTTTGATTTTATCAACGCTGGAAATTCTTTTAGACAGGTGTGAAAAAATTGTATATTATCATTTTTTGCTTATGTTTTTCTAGTAAATGCTTTTTAGTGTCTACTATTTTTCCTAAGTGGTAGATTTTTCCACAATTGATGTAAAATTATTGTACCATACTTGTGACATTCTTTTCTTAAATTAATTTACAGAACTTCTTTAGTTGTGTCTTTGTCAGCCTATGAGCCACAGCTTAATTTGAAGGTTTAAATATTGTTATTCAATTTATCTTATTCAGTAAATAATAGATGTTGAAATACCAAAGCAGCCACGTTTATTTTTTAAATTCTCTTCTATTTATCGCACTAACGCCACTGTAAATGTTGGTTTTCAAAAACTGCTAATAATATTATTTTAAAATCCATAACTCTCATTGGGTACATCAAAAAAATTGGTTCATTGCGTGAAATATAGAAAGAGTATCAGGATCAATATTAATGGTCATTTTACTACCTACATTTATCATTTTTGCCAGTGTCAAGCGTATTGATAATCGACCTATTATGATGCTTTGTGGTTAATATTGTTAATAGCTGCCTTAATCTATTTTGTCTGAAAAATGATATTCTAATTGCTTTATTTAATTGGTTGAAACAAACAGATAATTGTGTATGGGTGTGCCCTTTTTGGTGGTAAGGTGAATAAACACCTTTTAATCAGTATTGGCCCCTTGAATTTGTGCCATAACTTCATCAGCAAAGTTCTCTTCTTTCTTTTCAATGCCTTCACCAACTTCAAATCGCACAAAAGACTTAACTTGTGCATTGTTTGATTGTACAAGTTTACCTATTGTTGTGTCTGGATCTTTAACAAAATATTGACCATATAAGGTTATTTCATTCACAAATTTTTTCATACGACCAACAATTATTTTTTCAATAAAATTGTCTGGCTTTTCTGATTCTTTGGCCTGTTTAACAAAGATTGCTTTTTCTCTTTCTAGAAGATCTGTAGATAATTCTGCTTCAGAAATGCACTCTGGCTTGCTAGCAGCAATGTGCATTGCTATGTCTTTTGCTAGCACTTCATCGCCACCTTCTAATACCGTTACTACAGCAATACGTTCGCCATGCTTATATGTGCCAATGACGCCATTATTGGTTGTGATTGTTTGTACGCGTCTGATTGCAATATTTTCGCCTACTTTTGCAATGATGTCCTCACGTGCTTTTTCTAATGAGTCGCCATTATCTAGCGTTTGAGATAAAAATTCTTCAATGTTGATAGGTGTTGTTTTAAGTGCTAGTGTGCCTAGCATATCAACAAAACCAATAAATACATCGCCCTTGGTAACAAAATCAGTTTCAGAATTAACTTCTAAAATAGTGACTGTTTTCTTGTCAGCGCTAATATTAACTTTAACCAAACCTTCAATTGTAATACGACCTGCCTTTCTAGTAGCTTTGGCAGCGCCAGAGGTGCGCATTAAGTCAATGGCTGCTTCCATGTCGCCATTAGTTTCAGTTAAGGCCTGTTTGCAGTCCATCATGCCTGCACTTGTTCTTTGTCTCAATTCTTTAACTAAAGAGGCTGTAATTGTCATAATTAATCTCCTGTTTGTGTTGTGTATTTTTTGCTTATAAGTAATAAAAATATATATTAATCAATGTGTTGTTATAAACTATGCAAGCTTTTCGATAGTTTGCGCCTTAGTGTCAGTACTGTTAATAGTGACACCTTGTGTTTCAGCATAAGCAATCAAGTCAGCTTTTTTCATTGTATTAAGAGCTATTTTATTTAGTGTTTCAGGCTTGTCTTCTTTGATAGACGTTTTGATGATCTCTTCTTTTGCTGGTACCTGTTCAATAGGCGTTTTTTTGGAGCCAGGTTTTTTAGTTTCTAGTTTTTTGACTGAAACTTTTTTCTCAATTGAGGTGCTAGTAGCAGCTTTGGCTTCTAAAATAGCATTTGCAATTTCTCTTGCGTAATAACCAATTGCTCTGATGGAGTCATCATTGCCAGGGATAACATAATCAATGCCTTCAGGGCTGTGGTTAGTGTCTACAATGCCAATAATGGGTAAGTGTAGTTTTTTAGCTTCTGCGACTGCATTTTTTTCAACACCAATGTCAATCACAAAGATAACATCTGGAATGTCATTTAAATCTTTAATACCGCCAAGACTGCGTTCTAATTTTTCCATTTCACGCGTCATCATCAGCGCTTCTTTTTTACCAAATTGATTAAAATTTTCTTCTGCTAAAAACTCAAGATCTTTTAGGCGTTTAATAGAGACTTTAATAGTTTTATAATTCGTCATCATGCCACCTAACCAGCGGTGATTAACATATGGCATGCCACAACGCATGGCTTCTTGTTTGATGATATTGCTTGCTGCTCTTTTTGTACCTACAAATAAAATTGATCTACCAACTGCTGTAATTTTACTTGCAAAGTTAAGCGCATCATTGAACAGAGGTAGTGTTTTTTCTAGGTTAATAATATGAACACCGTTACGAGTGCCATAAATAAAGCGTCCCATTTTTGGGCTCCAGAAACGAGAACGATGACCAAAGTGTACACCAGCTTCTAGCATTTTTTTCATTGACGTTTTTGCCATTATATTTTCTCCAAGGGTTAATCTAAGCGCCTATTAGCACTTTCTTCCACAACTTATACCAGTCAACTCTTTTGCAAAAGCACCCTGACTAATATGTCGAGTTGTGTGATACATTAAAACAAGTCAGATCGCCTAACTTGACTTTTAAACCCATTGTGATTTAGCGTAACAATAGATTCAATAAAGCGAATAATTATACCGAAAATTATGGATGACTCTTCAAGTTAATTAAGTTTTAGTAAGCTCTACACGCATTGCATCAATGGTTTTCTTGTAATCATCAGTGCTGAAGATTGCAGAGCCAGCAACAAAGGTATCTGCACCAGCTTTAGCTACTTCACGAATGTTGTCAATCTTTACACCACCATCAATTTCTAAACGAATATTCTTGCCACTTGCATCAATCAGTTTTCTGACTTTACGACATTTTTCCAATGTATGGGGGATGAAAGATTGTCCGCCAAAACCAGGGTTAACTGACATTAATAAAATCATGTCTAGTTTATCCATGACATTTTCTAATATGTGTAGTGGTGTTGCAGGGTTAAATACTAGGCCAGCTTTACAACTCTCTTCTTGAATCATACTTAATGTTCTATCAATATGTTCTGACGCTTCAGGGTGAAAAGTAATATATGATGCACCAGCCTTAATAAAATCAGGAATAATTCTATTAACTGGTTTCACCATTAAGTGAACATCAATTGGCGCACTAACGCCATGATTTCTAAGTGCTTCACATACCAGAGGACCGATGGTTAAATTTGGTACATAGTGATTGTCCATGACGTCAAAGTGGATGATATCTGCGCCATCTCTAAGTACGTTATCAACTTCTTCGCCTAGTCTGGTAAAGTCTGCTGCAAGAATCGAAGGGGCAATAAAATTAGTTTGTTTCATGAATTTCTCCCTGTATGAGTAGTATTTTACTTAAAAGTTAATAAGCTATTACCAGTCATTTCATTTGGCTTTTCAATATCCATCATTGCTAATAATGTTGGTGCAATGTCTGATAATGCACCTTTTTCTGGTTCGGAAATGTCTGCTTTACGCTCACTAACAAAGATTAAAGGGACTGGGTTGTTGGTGTGTGCTGTATGCACTTCATGAGTTTTCGGGTTAATCATTTGTTCTGCATTGCCATGATCAGCGGTTATTAGTATCTCGCCACTAATAGCAAACATAGCTTTATGAATAATACCTAAGCAACTATCAATGGTTTCAACAGCCTTAATGGTAGCGTTTAGTTTGCCAGAATGCCCCACCATGTCAGTGTTGGCAAAATTGCAAATAATTAAATCATATTTCTGGCTTTCAATACTTTCAATCAATGCGTCGGTTAGTTCAAATGCGCTCATTTCAGGTTGTAGGTCATAAGTGGCAACATCGGGTGAAGGAATTAGTATGCGGTCTTCGCCATTAAAAGCTTGCTCAACACCACCATTGAGGAAAAAAGTGACGTGTGCATATTTTTCAGTTTCAGCAATTCTAAGTTGGGTCATACCTAAATTTGATAAATATTTTCCTAGAACATTGTTTAGTTTAGAAGATGGATAAGCCACTGGAAGGTTAAAGTCTTTTTTGTATTCAGTTAGACAAATAAATTGGGTTGGGACGAATGTTCCACGTGAAAACCCTTGAAGATTTTCATCAGTAAAGGCGCGTGTAATTTGCCTAGCACGATCTGCACGATAATTCATGAAAATTAACACATCTCCTTTTTTAATTGAGATCGGAATTTTAATTGAGGTTGATTGAATGAATTCATCTGTTTCACCGCGTGCGTATGCTAATTCAACAGCATGTAGGGCAGATTGAGCTAAAAATTTTGCCTTGCCTTTGGCGATAAGTTCATAAGCACAACGAATACGCGACCAGCGATTATCCCGATCCATTGAAAAGTATCGGCCAATAATGCTAACAATTTCCCCCGTACCAAGAATAGCCATTTTTTCTTCAAATTTTTGAATGTATTTTTCGGCACTTTTTTGCGCACAATCTCTACCGTCTGTAAATAAGTGTAAATAGACATTTTTACAACCTTGTTTGTGTGTCATTTCTAACATAGCGTGGATTTGTTCTTCGTGCGAGTGTACTCCACCATCAGATAAAAGCCCCATAATATGAACCGCTTTGTTGTTATCATTTGCGTATTCTAATGAATTTTTTAAGATTGGGTTTCTAAAGAAATCACCATTTTGAAGCTCGTTATAAATGCGAGTAAAGTCTTGTTTCACAATGCGTCCTGCGCCCAGATTAAGATGCCCTACTTCTGAATTTCCCATTTGCTTACCAGGCAGGCCAACGTCTTTTCCACTGGTGTGAATTAAAGAGTGTAGGAAGGTTTGGTTTAATTTATCCCAAACTGGTGTATTTGCTAGTGCAATAGCATTGTTTTGGATTGTTTCAGAATACCCCCAGCCATCTAGAATTAATAATAATTTTGTTTGTTTTTTAGATTTCATTAATAATAATTTGTACCAAGATTAAATAAATTTACACACTGAACAGAAAGTGTATCACATCGCCATCTTGAACGATGTATTCTTTGCCTTCTGAGCGTAATTTTCCAGCATCTTTTGCACCTTTCTCACCACCAAACTCAATAAAATCAGAAAATGAAACGGTTTGGGCACGAATGAAACCTTTTTCAAAATCACCGTGAATTTTTCCAGCGGCTTGTGAAACACTGTCACCAGTATTAATTGTCCATGCACGTACTTCTTGTACACCAGCGGTAAAATACGTTTGTAGTCCTAATAATTGATATCCAGCTTTAATTAATTTGTCCAGCCCTGATTTACTTTGCCCCATTTCAGATAGGAATTCTTGTTTTTCATCTTTGTTTAATTCGGCAATTTCAGCTTCAGTTTTAGCGCAAATAGTAACAGTTTGTGTATTTTCGCTGTGGGCAAATTTTTCTATTATTTTCAAGTAAGCGTTATCAATAAAGCCGTTTTCGTTTACATTGGCAACGTATAAGACGGGTTTAATGGTGAGCAGTTGAAAGCCTTTTAGTAATTTTAATTCTTCTTCGTCAAATGAGAGTGTGCGTACACTATTACCAGTTTCAAGTACAGACAAGATTTTTGTCAATAGATTTTTAAGGGGGGCGCCATCTTTTTGACCTGACTTGATTTTTTTTAAAGCTTTTTGATATAAATTTTCAAGCATGTCGAAGTCAGCTAAAATAAGTTCAGTGTTGATAATTTCAATATCATCAAGCGGTGAAATCTTTTTTGATACGTGAATAATGTCATCATCATCAAAGGCACGAACAACGTGGATGATGGCGTCTGTTTCACGAATATTGGTTAAAAATTTATTGCCCAACCCTTCGCCTTTTGAAGCGCCTTTAACCAATCCGGCAATATCAACAAACTTCATTGTGGTGGATAGAATTTTTTGAGGATTAACAATTTTTGCTAACTCGTCTAAGCGCGAGTCATTAATAGGCACAATACCAACATTTGGCTCAATTGTACAAAAAGGATAATTAGCAGACCCAACACCAGACTGAGTTAATGCATTAAATAAGGTTGACTTCCCAACATTTGGTAAGCCCACTATGCCACATTTAAATCCCATTTTTTATCATTCCTATAAATTATTTATTCTTTTGTGTGTAAAGTTTTTATGGCCTTGTCAAAGTTACCATTAATCATATCTTCAATGATTTGCAATGAATTATTCAAAGAATTTTGTATTTTTTCTAATTCACCTTTACTAGGCGCATGTAATACAAAGTTGGTTACCTGTGATTTATCACCTGGGTGACCTATACCAATTCTTAGTCGGTGAAACGCCTTAGTACCTAAGGTTTGAATAGTATCTCTTAAGCCATTATGTCCGCCATGTCCGCCATCAAATTTAATTTTTGCAATACCAGGATCAATGTCTAGTTCATCATGGACAATCAATATTTCATTGGTGTTTATTTGATAAAAATTAACAATACTCTGAATAGATTGTCCCGAGCAATTCATGAATACAGTAGGTTTAAGTAATCGAACCTTGCGTCCAGATATATTAATCTGGGCAACTTCGCCAAAAAACTTAGTTTCTTTTTTAAAATTACCAGCATATAGGTGAGCTAAGGCTTCACAGAGCCAGAAACCAGCGTTATGACGATTAGATTGATAATCTTTACCCGGATTACCTAGACCAACAATCAGTTTTATTGTCATATTGGTTTAGTTTAAATTATGAATTTGATTTGTTTTTATCAGCGTTATTGCTCTCGATATTTTCATCTTCAACAATAATAGATGTCTCTTCTTCAATTTCGGCTATTTTTCTAGGCTCTTGAATGGCAACAACACTTCGATTATGTGTCTCAATATCACCATGTGTTAGTGCGGTAATGACCACCCCTTTTGGTATGTTAAGACCTGTAAAACTAATATGTTCGCCCATTGTAAGGTTGCTAATATCTACATCAATAGCGTGAGGTAAGTCTGTTGGTAGGCAAGAGACCTCAACCGAAGTAACAAATTGGTTAAGAATTGCACCTAGACGCATTGCTTCGTTATTTTCCTCTCCATTAAAGTGTAGAGGAACGCTAGTGACAATCGCTTGTTTTAAGTTAATGCGTAGAAAGTCAACATGAGTGACGATGTTTTTAGCAGGATGACGTTGTAAATCCTTAATAATTACAGCCTCTTTTTTCTTGTCAACTATTAAATCAAGTACTGAAGTGTAAGACTCCTCGTTTTCTAATAGACGGGTAATTTCAAAAACATCTAAGGTGATATTCCTAGGGGCTTTACCAGTACCATAAACAATAGCAGGGATTTTATGATTGCGACGTAGGCGATGGCTCGCACCTTTGCCTTGATCATCCCTTGTTAAAGCGTTAATTGTTAAACTCATGTCGATACTCCAAAAAAATAAAAAACACCGCAACAGGCGCTTACTATATAAAAGATATATTTTGCGACCAAATATATCAAGGAGTTCATTTTACCCGAAAATATAGTTAAAAGTAAAATAGCAAATTTTCTATGTTTGAATTAGGAAAATTGTCTATCTAGACTTAAACCAAAATATAAAAGTAACAATACCACTGAACAAACTTGACAGCCAAAACGTATTAATCGCTAAAATACCACTAAGAATAGCCAAAGCGCCAGCAAAGATGGCGTAAGTTTGCTTATTTGCATTGTCTTTGAGTTGATTAACAATACTATCGGTTTGCTGAGTATAAAGATACCCCATATCTTTTATTTTGTTTAATTGTTTGAGTGCATTAATAGCCAAAGCAGGCAGTTCTGGAATGTCTTTTAGAAGTTTCGGCGCCTGGTCTTTTATTTTTTCAAAGGTATTTTTTATACTGTGTTTCTCTTTAACTAAATCTTCTAGAAATGGTTTTGCAGTTGTCCATAAATCAAGCTGTGGATATAACTGTCTGCCAAGTCCTTCAATGTTTAATAAAGTTTTGTCTAATAATAATAGTTGTGGCTGAATGGTAATATCAAAATTTTTGGCTTCTTGAATAAGTTCAAACAACACTTGTCCAAAAGAGATTTCCCCCAAGGGCTTTTCAAACATGGGTTCACAAATTCTTTTAATAGCAGCTTGAAAGGAAGATATGTTTGTTGTTGGGTTTATCCAACCAGAGTCAATGTAGGTTTGTGCTACTTTTTTATAATCTTGGTTAAAAAAAGCCAGAAAAATATTCGCTAGAAAGTCTTTATCAGCTTCGGTAAGCGTGCTCATGATACCAAAATCAACTCCTATATATTGCCCATTAGTATTGACAAAAATATTACCAGGATGCATATCAGCATGGAAAAAATTATGCTTAAAAACCTGAGTAAAAAAAATAATCACACCTTTTTCTGCCAATCGTTTCATATCAATATGATTGGCTTTTAGTTGTTTAATATCACCAACTGGAATACCATAAATGCGTTCAGTAGTTAGAATGTTTTTATGACATAAATCCGGATAAATTTTTGGAATGTAAAGCAGATTAGAATTTTTAAAATTTTTGCCAATTTTTTCACAGTTCTTAGCCTCAATACGCATGTCTAGCTCATTTAGGATAATGCCTTCAAACTCTGACACGACTTCTATAGGACGTAGTTTTTTACTAATCGGATGTTTATTAAATAGCCTTGCTAAGGCGTACATTAATTTAATATCACGTCGGATGACTTTTTTGATATCTGGTCTGACCACTTTAACCGCCACTTCATGATTATTATTTGTTAGTGCGGTGTGTACTTGAGCAATTGAGGCTGAGGCTAGAGGTTTAATGTCAAAGCGTTTGAATAAATTTTCAACTGGCGCACCCAATGATTGTTCAATAATTTGCTTAGCCTTTATTGAATCAAAAGCGGGGCAATTGTCTTGTAATTTTGCTAATTCATCGCCAATATCCTCTGGTAGTAAGTCACGCCTAGTGGAAAGTGTTTGTCCAAATTTGATAAATATGGGCCCTAGTTCTTCTAGTGCTAAGCGAATACGTTGGCCCCGCGTGTATTTTTTAACGGGAAAGTAATGCCAAGGAATAAGATACACTAAAGGCTTGAAATTTTTCAGTAGTGATGTTGATAGTACCAAAGAATCAAGGCGATAGCGCATTAACACACGAGAAATTTTAATAAATCTTAGAAGGCTGTGCATGGCTAACTGTTTTTATGTTTGTATAGTTCAGATTTAATTGGATTGATTAACAAGGTAGACGGTCCATCTTTAATTATATCGCCTGTGTATTTTGATACTATTACTTTTAGTAAATTAACAAATAATTGAGCGGTTTTAACATCACCATGAATGCTAACTTTATCTTGTCTAAACAACTCAGTTAAATTTTCAGAATAGAACAAAGATACAAATACCATGGATTTGAGCTTAATATAAATGTTTGTATATTTGTCAGTGACGGACAAAATAAATACTTGGTCATTGGTACATACAAAGTGTACATCTAATGGTAAGTCTTGCAAAAAAACTAATCATTTTGTCATTAAGCGCACTCATGTCAACTCTCCGTTAATAATTAAGCGATTTAATACTTGCTCAAGGATAGCGGTTTGCTTATGCCAGAAAATTGCTAAGGCTTGCATCGAGGTTTATATTTTAACGCCTTTATGTAAGGCAACAATGCCATATGATAAATTATTATATTCGCAAAAGTCAAAACCGGCATCTAGTACCATACTTTTAAGGTCCTCTTGGTTTGGATGTTTACGGATTGATTCAGCTAAATATTGATATGAGGCCTCATTATCAGCAATAATACTACCGAGTTTTGGCATAATATTGAATGAATAAAAGTCATAGAATTTTTTTAATAATGCAGAATCGGTTGTTGAAAACTCTAAAATCAACAAACAGCCGCCAGGCTTCAAAATACGATACATTTCTTTGAGGGCTTGGTCTTTATCAGTTACGTTTCTAAGGCCAAAGGCAATACTTATACAGTCAAATGTATTGCTATTAAATGGTAGGTACTGCGCATTGAGTTGCACAAATTCAATGCCAATAATACCTTTATTAGTTAAGTTTTTACGGCCCTCATTCAACATAATAGCGTTAATATCACTTAGTATGACTTGTCCATTGTCACCCACTTTTTTCCTGAATTCAATGGCTAAATCGCCTGTGCCACCAGCAATGTCTAGTACTTTATTGCCAATTTTAACGTTGCTTGAAGCAATCGTATAATGTTTCCAAAGGCGATGCGCGCCAAAAGACAAGATATCGTTCATTAAGTCATATTTACTTGCGACAGAGTTAAAAACATTCCTAACCAAACTTTGTTTATCGTTTGTGGCAACTTTCTTGAATCCAAAATGTGTGGTATTTTTCATGATTATTTTTTAGAATAATTTCTAAAATTAGACCCTATGTAGATTTGTGCGGGTCTGAAAATGCGATTATGTCCAACTTGTTCGTGCCAATGAGCTGTCCAGCCAGCAGAACGAGCCATGGCAAAAATAGGCGTAAAATGTGTTTGTGGAATTTTGAAAATTTCGGCATATAAAATACCTGAGTAAAAATCTACATTTGGATAAACGCCTTTGCTTGATAGCAAATCTTCACAAATTCTTTCTACTTCTAATGCAGTTTCAAAGCGTTTAGAAAAATGCATGTTGGATTTTTTGACATAGTCTTCAATCATGGATTGTAAAATACTTGCACGAGGGTCTTTAACGCTATATTCTCTATGTCCCATACCCCAAATGATTTGTTTGTTTTTTAAGCGATTTTTAATATAAGCACGAGCATTTTTAGCATCGCCAATTTCATCTAACATTTTAAGCACATCTTCATTTGCACCACCATGTAAGGAGCCTGCTAAAGTACCAACCGCAGCCGAAATTGAAGCAAAGGGATTGGCAAGCGTTGAAGCAGTTACCATAGCAGAAAAAGTTGAAGCATTGATTGTATGTTCTGCATGTAGAATTAGACAAGCATCAAAAAGCTTGACAATATCATCATCAGGCTCTTCCCCAAACGACATATATAAAAAGTTCTTAGCGTATGACATTCCTCTGCTAGGTGGAATAGGATCATAGCCAGCACTAATACGTGCCCACATTGCTACTAAAGTACTCATGTTAGAAATGATTTTAGTCAGTGCGCCTTGCGTATAGACAGAGTCAGGATTTTGTGCGCCTGCATCAGGATAGAATGTCGCCATAGCGGCAATAGTAGTTTGTAAAACATTCATTGGATGTCCATTGGCAGGCAAAGACCACATCATGGAACGGATATTGCGCTTTACTTCATAACGCTTGTGTAAAATATTTTTAAAGTTGTCTAGTTTGTTTTTGTCTGGCAGTTCTCCATCTCTAAGTAGCATAGATACCTCTTCAAAAGAGCCGTATTTAACCAAGTCTTCAATTGAGTAGCCACGATAAGTCAAAATACCGTTTTTCCCATCAATATAAGAGATAGAAGATTCTGTTGCAGGAACACCTGCCAAACCTGGAATATATTCAATCATAATTTATACCGAAAAGGATGAGCCACAACCGCAAGTGGTTTTGGCATTTGGGTTATGAATAATAAAACGTGCGCCTTGTAAGTCTTCCAAGTAATCAACAGTTGCACCAATTAAGTATTGATAACTCATGGGATCAACTACTAATTGCACACCGTTATTCTCAACACTTGAGTCGCCTTCTTTGTAGGTTTCATCAAAATTAAAGCCATAGGAAAAACCAGAGCAACCGCCGCCTGTGATATAAACACGCAAATGCAAGTTTTCGTTTTTTTCCTCTTCAATAAGAGTTGATACTTTTTTAGCGGCATTGTCGCTAAAAATAATATCTGCTTTTTCTAAAGCTTGTTTTGTTTCCATGTTGCTCCCTTATGGTAATAAGCCAATTTGTTCTAATCCTAAGCCTTCATCAATTCCAAACATGAGGTTCATGTTTTGTATAGCTTGACCTGAGGCGCCCTTATTGATGTTATCAATAACTGTCATAATAATAAGTTTGTTATTTGATTTTTGGATGCCAATATGGCAATTATTTGTGCCTTTAACTGATTTAGTTTGTGGATAAACACCAACTGATAATACATGGACAAATCTATTATCTTGATAGTGATTTTTAAACAATTCTTGTACATCGATGTCCTTTGTTAAATCAACATATACACTGGCAAGCATGCCCCGGGTCATGGGTATCAAGTGTGGAGTAAAGATAAAATCCACATCTGTATTTGCAATGTCTGTTAACACTTGTTGTGCTTCAGGCTTGTGACGGTGTTGATTAACATTATAAGGCTTTAAGGATTCGTTTACTTCGCAAAAAAGTGTGGCAATATTAGAATTTCTACCTGCTCCACTAACACCTGACTTACAATCAGCGATAATGCTTTTTGTGTTAATGGAATTTGCCTTAAGCAGGGGTTTAAGTGCTAGTATGATTGCAGTCGGGTAGCAGCCAGGATTAGCAACTAAGGTAGCGTTTTTTATTTGTGAGCTATAAACTTCAGGCAAGCCATAAACGGCATTTTTTAATAAAGCGCTTTGTGTGTGTACTATGCCGTACCATTTGCTCCATGTGGAGCTGTCTTTAATTCGAAAATCAGCGCTTAAGTCAATTATTTTTATGCCCTTGTCTAGAAATTGGCCAACGCTATTCATGGCTACTCCGTGCGGTGTGGCAAAGAAAATGACGTCGCATTCAAATAATGTCTTATCATCTGGTATAATAAAGTCAAGGTCAACATAACCTATTAGGCTGGGAAATTCTTCAATAACGGCTTTGCCAGTATTTACCCTTGAACATAAAGCAATAATTTTTGCATTTGGGTGGTTGTTTAAAAGGCGTATAAGCTCTAATCCTGTGTATCCGGTAGCGCCAACAATGCCTACTTTAATCATACTGGGTCTCCAGTATTTTTTCGAGATAGTGAATATTCATACCACCTTTTTGAAAATTTTTATCATCCATAATTTGTCTTTGTAAGACGATATTGGTTTTAATGCCATCAATCACCATTTCATCAAGTGCATTTTGCATTTTTATAATAGCACCTAGTCGAGTATCAGCAAAAGTAATTAACTTGCCAATCATAGAGTCATAATGGGATGGCACGGTATAACCGTTATATACGTGTGAATCAACACGTACGCCTAAACCACCAGCGATATGATATTGAGTGATTTTCCCTGGTGAGGGCATAAAATTATTATGGTCTTCAGCATTAATACGGCACTCAATCGCATAGCCT
Organism: Candidatus Ruthia magnifica str. Cm (Calyptogena magnifica); assembly: GCF_000015105.1. NCBI lineage: Bacteria > Pseudomonadati > Pseudomonadota > Gammaproteobacteria > Pseudothioglobaceae (SeqCode) > Candidatus Ruthturnera > Candidatus Ruthturnera calyptogenae. Next base: position 1,142,404 of record NC_008610.1, on the reverse strand, counting down.
TTGATTTTCACATCATCCTGTGTAAATTGGAGTATTTGACCATCGGCAATGAGTATTTGTTCGCGCACAATATCAATGCCAGTAATCATTTCGGTGACAGGGTGTTCAACTTGAATACGAGTGTTCATTTCAATGAAATAAAATTCATCATTTTCAAATAAAAACTCAAACGTACCAGCGCCGCGATAGTTAATGGTTTTGCAAGCATCCGTACAAGCACTGCCGATTTTTTGGCGCAATTCTGATGTGATGCCAGGTGCTGGTGCTTCTTCTACCACTTTTTGATGACGTCTTTGCATTGAACAGTCACGCTCGCCTAAGTGCACAACATTGCCATGTTCGTCAGCTAATATTTGAATCTCAATATGCCTAGGTGTGGTTAAAAATTTCTCCATATACACTTCGCTATTGTTAAAAAAGTTAAGTGCTTCTATTTTGCTTAACTCAATTGAATCAAGTAGGTTGGTTTCTTTTTCAACCACACGCATACCACGACCACCGCCACCGCCAGAGGCTTTTATGATAATTGGAAAGCCAATATTACGAGCAAGTTTGGTATTTTGAGCGGCGTCTTCAGTCAAACCAGCATTTGATCCAGGTACACAAGGCACACCAGATTTTTGCATAGTCTTAATGGCGGCAACTTTGTTGCCCATAACGCGAATATTATCTGCATGAGGGCCGATAAAAATAAAACCACTTTTTTCAACTTGCTGTGCAAAATCTGCACTTTCAGATAAAAAACCATAGCCAGGATGAATGGCATCAGCGTGAGTAATTTCTGCGGCAGCAATCAGTGCGGGGATGTTTAAATAGCTATCTTTTGATTGGTGTGGACCAATACACACAGCCTCGTTAGACAAACGCACGTGTTTAAGGTCTTTGTCCGCTGTTGAATATACAGCAACGGTTTTGATGCCTAGTTCTTTGCAAGCTCTTAAAACTCTAAGCGCAATTTCACCACGGTTAGCAATGAGAACCTTGTGAATTTTGTTCATTGGTGTCATTGAATGACGACTAGTGTTTGGCCAAATTCAACTGCATCACCATCTGTACATAAGATCTCAGTGACTATTCCAGATTGGTCTGTCTCGATTTGGTTCATAATTTTCATGGCTTCAACGATGCAAACCGTATCACCTTGATTGACGTGTTGACCAATTTTAACAAAAGCATCAGAAGTGGACGATGCTGCGCCATAAAAAGTACCAACCATAGACGAAGTGATAGGATGTCCATTTGCTGTTGTTGTACTATCTTTAGATGGTGGTGCTATTGTCACTGGTGTTGCCATTGGTGCATTGCCATAGCGAGAGATACGGACGGATTCTTTACCCTCAACAATTTCAATTTCACTCATGCCAGATTGTTCTAGCAATTCCATTAATTTTTTTACTTTACGAATATCCATTCATGATCCCTTTAATTGTTGAATATGTTGAATTGCAGCTTGTAGTGCAAATTCATAGCCTTGGGCGCCAAAGCCAGAAATGGTACCTTGTGCAATATCTGAAAAATAAGATCGTTTGCGAAAGTCTTCACGTTTGTATACATTAGATAGGTGAACTTCGGTAAACTTAATATTCACAGCGAGCATGGCATCACGCAAAGCGATTGACGTGTGTGTAAAAGCTGCAGGATTGATAATGATATATTGAGCTCCGTTATTAGTGGCGTTGTGAATATGTTCAATCAATCTTGCTTCTGAATTATCTTGATGGTGTTGAAGTGTAAGCCCAGCGTCATTTGTTATTTTTGCAAGATTACTGATAATGTCATCCAGTGTTTGTACACCATAATAATTAGGTTCACGAGTGCCAAGTAGATTAAGACTGGGGCCGTTTAATAACAGAACATCCATTTGTTGGTAAGTAAAATTTAAATAAAACTGATTTTACCACCAATATCGTGTACGATGATTAGTTTTATCGTCATTTTATCGTCATTTTTTTATTTGGTTTTGTTGAGATGACTGAGAAAGTTTTGCGCGTTAATCTCACCAATAATTCTTTGTGAACGATTTTCAATACCATTTTTGAAAAACAAAATAGCAGGAGGACCAACAAGGCCAAATCGTTTCATAAATGCTTTATCGTTGGTATTATTTTCAGTTACGTCGGCTTGAAGTGTAGTGACATTAGTCATTTCGTTAACCACATTAACATTAGAAAATACAAAGCGCTCAAGCTCTTTACAAGAAATGCACCAGTCAGCATAAAAATCTAGCATAACAATTTGGTCGCTACTTTTCTCTTTTTCTAGAATTTGATCTAGTTCATCCATCGATTTGATGCGTTTAAATTTTATATGGACTGATTCAGTTACTATACTTGATGTACTCCAGCTTGATAACGGTTGCAACATATCACCACCACCACGTGCTATCAACATCCAAAGTAAGACACCATAGCCCAGTATGATTAAACCTAATGCTTTAAAAATACGTTGCCAAGAGCTTGAGGCACTTGTTTGTGTGTTCAATGTACCCATCGCAATTGGTGATATAGTAATGAGCATCGCCCATAATACAAGTGAAGCAAGAGGTGAGATAATTCTATCAAGTAGATAGATTGCTACGGCCAGCATTAAAATACCAAAGATGTATTTAATACTATACATCCAGCCGCCTACTTTAGGAAGTTTACTTACACCTGCACCAATCGCAACAAGCGGCACACCCATACCTAAACTCATTATAAACAGCGATAATCCGCCTAATAATGCATCACCAGTTTGTCCAATATAAATCAGCGCACCTGCTAGCGGTGGCACAACGCAAGGTCCCACAATAAGTGCTGATAAAAACCCCATTACAGTGACGCCAATCAGGTGTCCGCCTTTTTGATCATTGCTTATTTTTGTAATTTTTCCTTGTAAATTGGCAGGTAATTGGATTTCATAATAACCAAACATGGAAAACGCCAAGACAACAAAAATTAAACTAAAAATAGACAGTATCCAAGGAGTTTGGAACAATGCCTGTAAATTTTCACCAAAATAGCCTGCTAATATACCCGAAATTGAATAGGTTATGCTCATGGATAATACAAACACAATGGACATAATCAGCGCTTTTTTAGTACTAACTTCTTCTTTTTGGCCCACAATAATGCCTGACAGAATTGGAATCATTGGAAACACGCAAGGAGTTAATGACAGTAGTAAACCAAAGCCAAAAAAACTTGCTAATACTAACAATATGCTGTCTTGTTGGAATAGTGCGGTAATTTGTCCAATTTCGTTTAATTCAACTTGCGCGACATTGAGTATTTTGGCTTTTTCAGGTACGATATTGATATTAGAGTTGTCAGTCTGATAAGGCAACATAATTTCTTTGGTTTTTTCTTGTGGTGGATAACAAACACCGTTCTCCCAACAACCTTGATATTTAACGATAAAAGTAATTGGTTGAGTGTTGACATCAGTGAGCTGAATTTTAACTTTTAATAGGCCTTTGTGAATCTCAATTTTGTCAAAAAATTTATCGTTTTTAATTTGTCCTTTTTGAAGGACAATATCGCCAAATTTTGCCCCTTTTATATCAAAGAAAAACCTATCATGGTATAAATAATATTCTTGATGAATAGTCCATCTTGCTAGTAGTGTATTGGCATCAATTGCTACCACTGAAAATCTAAATGCATCGTCTGCAGATAGAGGTTCATCAGAAATTGGGATGATTTTTTCAATAATTGATTGCGTCTTGTTAGTAGCTCGTGTAAATAGATTAAATGCATTATCAGCTAAAGATGTCGAACGTATTGAGTTAATGTTAAGCACAAACGATTTAATAATAGGTGGGTAGCAAACACCTAAATCGGCACAACCTTGATAAATAACGGTTAATAAAATAGATTTGGCATCACCTTTAAGCACAGGAACCACCACCACGGTATTATCACGATAAATCCCAATTTTTCCAAAAAATTCATCATTTATAATCTTTGCTGTTGGAAATTTAGCACTACCTAGTTGGATTGAAAGATTAGCAGAAATCTTAATCTTTTCTTTATAAAGATAGTAACCTTTGGCAATGTCCCAATTAAGCAGTATTTCGTTATTAACCACTTTAACCTTAAAGGCAAATGCCTTGTCTACTGGCAACAAATCATCTTCTGCTTGTGTTAATGAAAATGCGGATAATAATAAAAATAAGGGTAATAATAAATGTTTCATACCTCTTTCCTCAAAGAATCAATTGTACTTTACTATGTTATACACTTAGTTGCAGTAAGTAAATATTATTTATAAATGTCAATACCTTGTTTAGACAACTCTCTTTGTATCTATAAGCAAGATAGACATTATAAGTTGCAAATTTTTGATAAAATTATCATTCATGTAGTGCAATACTTCTTGAAAATAAAAGTTTTATAAAAATCCATTAATACGAGTAAATTCATCGCTCTCATTAAACAAAATAATATCAGGTCGGTAGTTAAGTTTAAGTTTAGGTTGCGGTATGGGTTGATTGCCATTATTATCAATAATAGCCTGTGTTGTCTTAGCATCAACAGCCATACTAAAGGCGTTAAATTTATTTGACGACAGAACTGTCTTTGAACGTTGTATTATAAAAATAAGCACAAGCGTCGCAGCTTTTATTTTCAAAAATTATGCTCGATGGTATTTTTAGAATGGTAATTATTTGAAATATCTCATGATTTTATGGTTGGTAGTCGTTCGTTTTTTATTTGGTTCAATTTTTTAGGCTTACGATAGTCATTTGTTCGTTCTACCATTTTATTTTTTTGATTTAAAAAATCATAGTCGGTGTATATTAGACTTCAACTTATGCTGTTAATTCTTCCCATTTTAAGGATTGATCTTCATTAATTGCCATTTCTTTGTCGCTTCGAATATTAATAGTAAGTAAGTCAAAATATTGCTAAATAAATTTTTTAAGCGGCGAGTTGATATAAAATATTTTATCATTTGATAATAAAGACATTTATTTGAATGAAAAAATAACAACACATGTTTATTGCACTATTTTGTTTCATCAAGATCATCAGTAATCTCTAAAAAACTGTCTTAAAACCAAGGCAACATTATGTAGGGTATACTACCAGTGGTCACGCTTTATTTTATTTGCTGGGTTGAGCTAGTAAATGTTAATATAGTGAAAAATAATAAACTTTAAGTTATATGCTTTCATAACGTCCTCCAATTGATAAACAATATTCAGAACTCATTATATTTACTTCTTATAGGCTATCATCACCCCATTGAAATTAGAATCAATAGTTTTTAGAATTAATATGACCAAAAAATAGTCTTCACAGTCATATTTTTCAATTATAACCTATTGAATTACTACCATGACTGGATGAACTAAGCAGCCATTTAAAGTAAAGCGAAACTGTGCGATTTCTAAAATAATGCTTGAGTCTTTGTTTGGGGTGAGTGTCACGGTAATTGCTTCATGCAATTCTGGTTTAAAGACCGAATCGTGTCTATATTAAATTTTCTTAGGGTTGCTCAAAAGTATCAACAAAAAGTTGTAGGATTTTTGATACACTGTTCTTTGGTTTAATATTTGAGCTTGATTAATGCACTAATAAAAAATAGGGAATATCTACAAACTCGCTTTTTCCAATTGTCACTTTTATTTTTCTTAATCTTAGTAGGTTTTTTGTTTTGGGAAAAAGTATTTTCTCTAGCATTGTCTTCTTGATGGCAGAATAACCTAAATCATATACAATACTGTCTATTCTTTAATTTAAAAAAAAATGGAATAGACAAAATAGGTGCATTTCATCTTTTGAGTAAACCTCTGTCAAATGTTGAATTTAATAAATCTTTTTTTAAATGTTAATGCCCATATGGTTTAATAAAGAAGTTTTGCCTATGGTTGGGATAATAGCAGTATTTGTTGGAAACAAAAATAACTTTTTTCTGAAATTATTTTTTTAATAAAAATCTATATGTTCTTTTGCTAAATCAAAAACCATCGTAATGGGCGCTATTTATCATTGGGTGCAACACTACCTCATTTTTTATATTGGAAGGGCATCTAATGAGTATTCATTTTTTGTGTAAACGAGTGTATTTGTTTGGAATTAAAACCATTTACTAAATTTACCTTCGTTATTATCAATCATGCTTTCCAAGCATAGGTGTTCTATAGTCATCATTGGCAATAGTGTGATATATATTTTTATTTGCTTATTTATTTTTTACTATATTTGATTATCAATGTCGCTATTTGTGTTTCAGTATAAGGATTGAAATATTTTGGAGATAATTCAATAATTCTTTCTATCGTAAAATTATTTACAATATACTCTTGCTCTGTTGAAGTTTGGAGGGATCGTTTTTGTATAAAAACTTATAGGAGCAATATAATCACGGTTCTTGAATTTTAAGACGGCTTTAATACCTCTAGCAATGCTGAACCCCTGGACTGTCGTCGTTCTTATCTGAGGTAGGTATGATTGAATAACTTGAAAAACAATCTGTGAACTGTGAAAACGAAATATTGATAATAACAATATTATATTTTTCTTTAGTTTGAGAGTGTCTGCTATATGATGAACCTTCTTTAAGTATATTTGAATGCCCATCATCAAGCATAATCATAGTAATCTTTGTAACATCTAAATTATCACGCCAAAAGCAGAATTGTATTTTAATTATCTAAAATACCCAATCAATACCTTTTTAACATCATTATTTTTTGATGATAAATGAAAATATGACAATATTTTTATTATAGGTTCTAATCTTTTTGGGTCTCTAATGGCTACTTCATTAAATAGATTACTATGTATTTTTTAATAGAGCCTACTAACATCTTTCCTTGTTTATCCTCTAAATTAGACCAAAAGGCCTACTATACTATTCATTATCTCCAGTTGTATTTTTAAAAATATTAAATTAGCGAACATTGAAACCCTTTCTGCTCCTAGTCCTTTAGAATATTATTTACTTTTGCAAATTTCTTAATTAACCACCTTCTATAGAAATAGAAGCGGATATTTTTTCGCGTAAGTTATTGCTTATTCTAATACTTTAAATAATTTTTCATTTGGTCACTTTGCTTCTATAATTATAACAGCACGATTAGACTGTAGAACATACAGATTGCAACAACCATAACTTTTTTAGACCCTGGTACGTTTGTCGGAATTTTTATGGCCTAGAATCCTTCCGAGATTAATCAACTAATTGATTGTCTATATAATATTCTATATCTCTTTCATTTTAATTGTGTAATCTACCCTGTTAGTTCCTTATAATTAATTCTATTATTGTCAATTTTTTCTATATTTAGAATCAATTTTACAACTACTCTAGTTCAATCTAAATATAAAATCATTACATTAACATATCTATGCAAGTGTTTGATGAATATATGTCGTTATATCCTTGTTTTAAAACTGTCAAAACGCTCTTTATACTGTTGTTATAAGAGAATTATGATATAAAATATTTTAAGTCTAAATAGCTCCTAAATTCATCAGTTTTTATTGAATTTTACCCGGAATCCTTGTTAAGTTATAAAAACTTATTATCTATTGGGCTACCACAACCATTGCTGGGCGAACCAAACGACCATTTAAAGTAAAACCAAATTGTACGACTTCTAAAACAGAATTTGAGTCCTTACCTGGCATGGGTATCATGGTAACGGCTTCGTGTAATTCTGGGTTAAAGGCCTCGTCTTCTGGGTTAATCATTACTACGCCAAATTTTTCTAGGGTTGAGAGAAAAACTTTATTAGTCATTTCTAGACCTTCAACAATATGCTTAACGGTGGCTTTTTCTTCTTGTGCGGTTTTAATTCCCATGCTTAACGAGTCTTTGACCTCAAGTAATGCTTTAACAAAACTATCTAGTGCAAACTTGTGTGCATTTTCAACATCTTTAGCGTTGCGACGTTTTAAGTTTTCCATTTCTGCTTGAGACCTTAAAAGTTTATCCCAGTTATCTTTAGCAGACTGTTGTGCCTGAATCAACTGTTCTTTCAGGTTATCTTCTTTTTCTTTAGGTGTTTGTGAGACTGCTTTAATGGTAGGGTTAATATCTTCTTTTTCTGTTGATTTTTTTTTTGTCATTTTGATGCTCAATTCATGTATATTTGTTAGAATTATTGATTATGGATAAGATTAAAATTATCCACAAAGTGCTTGATTATATGGTGACTATTTTAAAGAATTCAATCTTAATGATTAACAATTATGTTTAACATAATTGGTATTATCACCAAACCTAACGATTCTGTGAGTAAAGGTACAGCTATTGAGTTGAGTGAATTTTTATCAACTCAAGGCGTGGGTGTGGTATTTGATGATAAAAGTATTGCCCAACAAGCAGATTTAATTATTGTTTTAGGTGGTGATGGTTCGCTACTTAATGCGGCACGTAGTTTTGTTGATAACAATATCCCAATTTTGGGCATTAATCTTGGACGACTAGGTTTTTTAGCAGATGTGCCATTAACAGGTATGTTTGATATCGTTTCTGAGGTGTTAAATGGTAAATACACCAAAGAGGAGCGCTGTCTACTATCTTGTCAAATAAAGCAGAATAGCGAAACACTAGATAATTTTTTGGCATTGAATGATGTAGTTATTCATCGAAAAGAACATTTAAAGATGGTTGAGTTTGATGTTTATATTGATGATAAATTTGTCAACAATCAACGCGCTGATGGTTTGATTATTACCACACCAACAGGATCAACTGCTTATGCACTATCCAGCGGCGGTCCTATTATGCATCCAGGTGTGAATGCCATTGGCTTAGTATCAATTTGCCCGCATACTATGAGCCATCGTCCCTTATTGATGCCAGGCAATAGTGAAATAGTGATTCAAGTGAAAGATTCAGACGATGGGGCAATTGTTAGTTTTGATGGGCAAATTTCAGTTGCTATTAAAGCTGGACAAGATATTCGTGTGTTTCAGCACAGTAGTTTTATTTATTTATTACATCCAAAGGATTATGATTATTTTGAGATTATTCGTTCTAAATTACACTGGGGTCATAAACTCTAATTGAGATGTTGTCTTAATAAGTGTTAAAAATTTAGCGGTTATTGAGACTTTATACTTGTCTTTTAAGCAAGGCATGAGTGTTGTTACAGGTGAAATAGATGTAGGAAAATCCATTATTTTACATTGGTTGAGTGGCCATGGGTGATGGCTACTTTGGTGCAGATAAAGTTGAATTAGCATCAGTTTTTATTACGTTCCAATCAACAACGGTAATTATTAGATACGTGCTCTGATACGTAAGTTTTGCACCTCGTTTAATTTGGTAGTGAATGCACAAACAAGTGAGTGAGAAAATTGATGATTTGAATAATAACTATCAAATGAGGTTGCAACAATAAGAATTGCTCATTCACTAACTCAAAGAATTAAATGATGAGCATTTAGTGAATAAAAGTTAAGCGCGATTGAGGCTGAATTTAAGGCCAGTGCAAATAGTGTAGTGTTAATTGAGAAAGTAAATTAGCTTGAAAATGAGATGCTCTAATGATTAAATATTACTGAGATGTTAGCCTATTACGCTCAAGCGCTCAGTTGCAAACTCAAGAGAGTATTTATGAACCTCATTATTATTTGAATAGCTTATCTATTGATGATGAAACCGTTAAAACACTAGATATGTATCTTAGTGAGTTACATGATTTAGACAGAAAATACGGCCATCAAATTCTTGAATTATTAACCATCAAAAATAATATTGAGTTGTAATTAGACGAGATAGAAATTAACATACACTCGCTTTATGAACTTAAAACAGATTATCAAGAAAAACACAGTAAAATAAGATTAGAACCATCAAGACGCATGAGTTATAAAACTTAATCACATAAGCGACAAGTCTAACGATGTGCGTTTAAATGCTGCAGAGTCGGTTGATTTTTTAATCAAAACCAATATGAAGCAAGATTTTTAGCCTTTAAAAAAGTCATTTCAATTGGTGAATTATCATGTATTTCACTAGATGGTTCAGTGATTGAAATGACCGCGAGTACACCTATACTTTTAAGTGAGTGTTACTCATTTAACATAAGTAACCTGCCTTTGGTTAGTAGTATTTACGTATGTAAAAATCACAAAACAAAGATGGAGTACAAATCATAGTTATGTAATACTTTTTTTTAAAACCAAGGATACGCCTAACTATTTAGTATAAAAAGGCATCTTGTATGCATTTTATTAAAAAATAAAATTAGGAGTGTCTATTTTTCTTTAAACGCTCAATGCCTAGCATTTTAAAAATGTACTTTTGATAGACAGGTTCTGAGTTACCTGTTTTCATGTTGCGAATGAAAAATTTTTCAAAGGCAATTTTAGCAATGTGCATTATTTTACCTTTTTTAGCCCAAGTAACGTTTCTAGGTGGAATTTGCGGCATGGCGACAAAGGTTGCAGCTGTATCACCCATGTCAGCAATACAAACAGCATTCCAAGTTGGGATATGAGAAGGCGCTTTATTGGCAAGCATTTCTTCAATATTATGTACAACAGCGGTGACCATGGATTCAATCATATAGCCTGTTTTTGGCGTGCCGCACATAACAGGAGTTGCCTCAACAGGTGGAATAGCGATATTTACACCAATTGAAAAAATATTACTTTTAACAGGGGATTGTTGATAATCATTCACCATAACAAAGCCACGTGGATTAACAAATCCTGCATCTACATCGGCTAATTTTGCAACTATATCGACGCCTTTAAAGGCTGGCAACATCATGGTATATTGGGTGGCAATCTCAATAGTTTTAATCACTTCTCCTTCGTCGTTAGCTTGATCTACGGTTACATTATCTATGGTGACATTAGTCACCTTGGCATTGATAATCCACTTGATATGGCGTTTCCTGAATTCTGATTCTAACAGACTTTTTGAATCACCCACACCACCCAGACCTAGATGGCCAATATAAGGCTCTGCAGTCACAAAGGTGATGGGGCATTTATCACGAATACTTCGTTTTTTAAGATCAGTATCCATGATACATGCAAATTCATAAACTGGACCAAAACAGGAAGCGCCTTGCACCGCGCCCACAACAATTGGACCACCGCCATTCGAACAAAACTCTTCCCACTTTTGGCGTGCTGATTCAGCATGGGCAGTGGTACAAATTGAAACGCTATGGCCCTCAGGGCCTAAGCCTTCAACTTCATCAAAGGCTAATTTAGGACCTGTTGCTAGCACTAGATAGTCATAATCTACAATCCGATCGCCAACCATGACTTGATTATCATTAGGTTTGATTTCACTGGCCTCGCCGATAATAAGCCCAATATTTTTGCGTTTCAAATGAGGTTCAAGTAAAAAACTAATGTCCTCTTCACTGCGCCAACCAACTGCTAGCCAAGGATTTGAAGGAATAAAGTTAAAGTTTGGATTGTTGGAAATAACCGTTACCTTGTGATCCTTTCCTAATGTTTTTTTAATATCATAGGCAAAAGGTAGTCCGCCTGTGCTTGCACCAATAACAACAACATGGGCCATGCTTCTCTCCTCAAAATGAGGTCAATTATTCTGATAATATGCACACTTGTCAAATATATCACAATACGCTAATGTTATTAACTATAAGTGCAAGACGTGATTTAATTGATTAAAGTTACAAAAAAACGATTTTTTATAAGCTAGACTAGTATAATCTCAGTCTTTGGTAAGGACGATAGATATTTTGGCAACAGATAATGGATGGCCAAAGGCACAATTAGGCATGTTGTTAACAGTGGGTGTTTATTTTGCCATTAATGGTGTGGCTTTAGCAGCAATTTATGGCAGTATGATTAGCTTGTTAAATACAAGTTTAATCAATAGGAGCACAAATAAACAAAGAAGACAATTAGGTATTAGCGCAGGAGCTAGCGTTAGTATGGTAGTAGTGAGTGTTGTTATGCGTATGGCTATGTTGGTGGCATTGACTTTATTCGGCTTATTGATTTTAAAGTTATCACCAGAGGCGCTAATTATTGGCTTGGTTTTGGGTCAAGTTGGTTTTTTAATAGATAAGGTTATAAATAAGTAATGTCAGCGACAAATGAAGTTATAACTTCTGGTAGCTATATTAAGCACCATTTACAAAATTTGACATATGGTCAATTTCCAGATGGACATTGGAGGTTTGCGCACACTACAAGCGAAGCAAAAGAAATGGGTTTTTGGGCCTTTCATCTTGACACATTGAGTATTTCCTTTATATTGGGCGCTTTATTTTTAATCTTTTTTTATAAAGTGGGTAAAAAAATGACCTCCGATACCCCTTCAGGGGCGCAAAATTTTATTGAAAGTGTAATTGATTTTATTAACGATAATGTTCGTGGCTCGTTTAATAGTCAAAATCCTATGGTTGCGCCATTAGCACTCACTACTTTTATTTGGATTGTGTTAATGAACACCATGGATTTGGTTCCAGTCGACTGGTTGCCATATGTAGCACAGCAAATCGGCGTTTGGCTTGGTGCTGATCCACATCACGTTTTCTTCAAGATGGTACCAACTGCTGACCCGAATGCTACCCTTGGTATGTCAATTGGTATTTTCATTCTTATTATTTATTACAGCATTAAGGAAAAAGGTGCAGGAGGTTTTGCAGCAGAATTAACCTTTCATCCGTTTGGTAAAATGATGTTGCCGTTTAATTTGTTTTTAGAAGGGGTGAATTTAATTGCCAAGCCTGTTTCATTGGCATTACGTTTATTTGGTAATATGTACGCAGGAGAGATGATTTTTATTCTCATCGCTTTATTGCCATTCTGGGTTCAGTGGAGTTTGTCTTTGCCATGGGCAATTTTCCATATTTTAATTGTATTGTTACAAGCTTTTATTTTTATGACTTTGGTCATTGTGTATATGGACATGGCTCATCAAAAAAAGCATTAATTTTTTTATAAATAGGAGTAAAAAATGGAACAGAGTATTTTATTTTTAGCAGGTTCAATTTTAATGGGCTTAGGTGCGCTGGGTGCAGCAGTTGGTATTGGTATTTTAGGTGCAAGATTTTTAGAAGGGGCGGCGCGTCAACCAGAGTTAATTCCAATGCTTAGAACGCAAATGTTTATTGTTATGGGTTTAGTGGATGCGGTGCCAATGATTGCTGTTGGTATTTCAATGTATATTTTATTTGCGGTTGCAGGATAAAATAAAAATGATTTAAAATGTAAGGGTTGAGTTATGAATATTAATTTGACAATGTTTGGGCAATTAATCATGTTTACCATGTTTACTTGGTTTTGCATGAAATTTGTTTGGCCTCCTATTGTGATGACCATGGAAGAGCGTAAAAAACGTATTGAAAGTGGTTTATTGGCGGCGGAGCGTGGCCGTTCTGAACAAGAAGAAATGCAAGCTAAAGCTCAAGAAATGATTAATCAATCTAAAGACCAGGCAGCTGAGATTATTGCAAATGCCACTCGTCAAGCGTCAAATATGGTTGAAGATGCGAAGGATGTTGCTTTAAAAGAAGCGGGTAAAGTAAAGGCGCAAGCACAGGCGCAGCTTGAACAAGATACAATTCAAACTCGTAATGAGTTAAAAAATCAAATGTCTGACTTGATTATGCAAGGTGTTAGTGTAGTACTTGCCAAGGAAGTTGATGTGAAAGTACACCAAAAAATGTTGGGTAAATTGTCACAATCACTGTCGTAATTAGCTATGGAATTAGTCGTCATTGCCAAACCTTATGCTAATGCAATTTTTGAGTTGGCACAGCAAGATAAATCGTATTTGCAGTGGAAAATGGTTTTAGATGCAGGTGCACAGTTACTTATTGATGAGCAGATGTGTAAATTTATCGCTTTTCCTAACGTTTTAAAACAAGATAAATTAAGTGTTATTAAGGAATTACTCAAGTCAATATTGGCAAGAGAATTGAGCGGGCATGAAGTAACGTTTATTGGCATATTATTAAACAATAATCGCATCAATGCTTTGCCAAGTATTGCCACCTTGTTTGAAAGTTTGATAAATACAACAAATGATGCCAAAATGTTTAATGTTATTAGTGCTTATCAGTTAAGCGAGCTTGAAAAAAAGCAAATTGTGAGAGATTTGACAAATCAATACAACAAAGTAGTAAACATTGATGCCGTTATAGATAAAGACTTAGTAGGTGGTGTTATTATTAAAGATGGTGATAAAGTTATCGATATGTCAATCAAAGCTCGAGTGAATGAGTTGGAGTTGCGTTTATCAAAAACACACTAAATTTTTAAAACTTAAAGAGGAAGAGCTATGCAATTAAACGCTCATGAAATTAGTGATCTAATTAAAAAACAAATAGAAGGATTTGACTTTGACGCTGAGGTGCGTACAGAGGGTAGTGTGGTTAGTGTGAGTGATGGAATTGTCCGTATTCATGGGTTGGCTGATGTACAATTTGGTGAGATGCTTGAATTTCCAAATAACACCTTTGGTATGGCGCTTAATTTAGAGCAAAATAGTGTTGGTGCGGTTATTCTGGGTGATTATTTGCATATTTCAGAAGGTGATGTCGTTAAATGCACCAATCGTTTGGTTGAAGTGCCTGTTGGTGAAGCCATGTTAGGGCGAGTGGTTAATCCATTAGGTAAGGCCATTGATGGTAAAGATGATATTGATGTTCAAGGCGCACGACCGTTAGAAATAATGGCACCTGGCGTGATTAATCGTAAATCAGTAGACCAACCTATTCAAACAGGTATTAAAGCGATTGATGCAATGGTGCCAGTGGGTCGTGGTCAGCGTGAGTTAATTATTGGCGATCGTCAAACAGGTAAAACAGCTGTAGCGATTGATACGATTATCAATCAAAAAGACAGCGGTATTCGTTGTGTATATGTTGCTATTGGTCAAAAAGATTCATCAGTAGCGGCGGTTGTGCGTAAATTAGAAGAATACGGCGCATTGGAAAACACTATTATTGTGACTGCAGGCGCAGCATCAGCGCCTGCACTACAATATATTGCACCTTATGCAGGATGCACTATGGCTGAGTATTTTCGTGATCGAGGCGAAGATGCGCTGATTGTTTATGACGATTTAACCAAGCAAGCTTGGGCTTATCGTGAGGTTTCTTTATTGCTTAAACGTCCACCAGGGCGTGAGGCTTATCCAGGTGATGTGTTCTATCTACATTCACGTTTGCTTGAGCGTGCCTCACGTGTTAATGCAGAATATGTAGAAAAGATGACTAATGGTGAAGTTAAGGGTAAAACAGGCTCTTTAACAGCATTGCCAATTATTGAAACGCAAGGTGGAGATGTATCAGCATTTGTTCCTACCAATGTTATTTCAATAACGGATGGTCAAATTTTCTTAGAAACAGATTTATTCAATGCAGGTATTCGTCCAGCGATTAACGCAGGTTTATCAGTATCACGTGTTGGTGGTTCAGCGCAGACCAATATTATTAAAAAACTAGGTGGTGGTATTCGTCTTGATTTGGCGCAATATCGTGAATTGGCAGCTTTTGCACAATTTTCCTCTGATCTTGATTCAGAGACCAAGGCACAAATTGATCGTGGTCAGCGCGTGACAGAATTAATGAAACAAAATCAATACTCGCCTTTATCAATTGCCGAAATGGCAACTTCATTGTTTGCTGTCAATTCAGGTTTGTTAGATGATATTGAGGTAAATAAAGTGGTTGATTTTGAAGCGGCACTAATCGCTTATATGAACGCAAACCAAATATTATTAATGAGTAAAATTAATGATACAGGTGATTACAATGATAAAATTTCAAACGAATTACAAGCGGCAATTGATGACTTTAAGCAAAATCATACTTGGTAGAATGGGGTAGATAATGGCAGCTGGAAAGGAAATTAGAACACAAATTTCGAGTATTAAAAATACCCAGAAGATTACTTCGGCCATGGAAATGGTCGCAGCTTCTAAGATGAAAAAAGCTCAAGATAGAATGTTGGCATCACGTCCTTATTGTGAAAAAATCTCCAATGTTATTGGGCATTTAGCCTATGCACATTCAGAATTTGAATATTCTTACATGAATAGTTCTGAAAAACTTCAACGTATCGGTGTTATTATTATTTCAAGTGATAGAGGTTTATGTGGTGGGTTGAATACTAATTTATTTAGGCATATTTTAAAACAAGTTGTTGAATATCAAGCCAAGAGTATTGAGGTTGACATCTGTACCATTGGTAAAAAAGCAACCTCATTTTTTAAAAATTTGGGCTTGAACGTTAAATCTGTATTAACAGATTTAGGTGATACGCCTCATTTTGATGATTTGTTAGGCACGATTAAAGTCATGCTTGACGAGTTTGATGCAGACGAAATCCAGCAATTATCAGTGGCCTACAACAAATTTGAAAACATCATAACCCAAACACCCACCATTATGCAGTTGGTACCAATGGTGGCAGGTGAGTCGAACAATATAAACCATTATTGGGACTATATTTATGAACCTGATGCGCAAGAAGTTTTAAGTGCGTTACTGGTGCGTTATATTGAAGCTTTAGTTTATCAAGGCTTGATTGAAAATATTGCTTGTGAGCAATCTTCGCGCATGATTGCAATGAAAAGTGCGACTGATAATGCAAGTGATATGGTTAAAGAATTAAAGTTGATTTACAACAAGGCAAGGCAAGCGGCAATTACACAAGAAATTTCTGAGATTGTTAGTGGCGCTGCTGCTGTTTAAAGTTTAAAAAGGAAAAGTAAAATGAATACAGGAAAAATTACACAAATTATTGGTGCGGTTATTGATGTCGAATTCTCAGTAGACAGTATGCCAAAAATTTATGACGCCTTAAAAGTGTCAGAAACAGGGTTGACCTTAGAAGTTCAGCAACAATTGGGTGACTACGTAGTACGTACAATTGCCATGGGCGGTTCTGAAGGCTTAAAAAGGGGTTTGAAAGTTACCAACACAGGTGGGCCTATTAAGGTTCCTGTTGGCGTTAAGACATTAGGGCGTATTATGAATGTGCTGGGAGAGCCGATTGATAATGCTGGCGACATTGGTCAAGAAGTCAGCTGGGCTATTCACCGAAGTGCGCCTGCTTATCATGAGTTGGCACCTGCAGCAGAATTATTAGAAACAGGTATTAAAGTTATTGATTTAATTTGCCCGTTTGCCAAAGGTGGTAAAGTTGGTTTGTTTGGTGGTGCTGGTGTTGGGAAAACTGTTAATATGATGGAGTTAATTCGTAATATTGCGATTGAGCATTCTGGTTATTCAGTATTTTCAGGTGTGGGCGAGCGTACTCGTGAAGGTAATGATTTTTATCACGAAATGAAAGAGTCAAATGTGCTTGATAAGGTGTCTTTAGTGTATGGTCAAATGAACGAGCCACCGGGAAACAGATTGCGTGTGGCTTTAACAGGACTAACTATGGCAGAATACTTTCGTGATGAAGGTCATGATGTATTATTGTTTATTGACAATATTTATCGTTATACACTTGCAGGTACGGAAGTATCGGCACTATTAGGTCGTATGCCATCAGCAGTGGGCTATCAGCCAACATTGGCAAGTGAGATGGGTGCATTGCAAGAACGTATTACTTCAACTAAAAAAGGCTCAATTACTTCAATTCAAGCAGTATATGTACCTGCAGATGATTTAACTGACCCATCGCCAGCAACTACATTTGCTCATTTAGATGCAACGGTTGTATTATCACGTCAGGTAGCAGAATTAGGAATTTATCCTGCGGTAGACCCACTCGATTCTACTTCGCGTCAATTAGACCCATTAATCGTGGGAGAAGAGCACTATAATGTAGCTCGTGGCGTACAAAGCGTTTTGCAACGTTACAAAGAATTAAAAGACATTATTGCGATTCTAGGCATGGATGAGTTATCGGAAGAAGACAAGCATTCAGTTTCTCGTGCTCGTAAAATTCAACGTTTTTTATCTCAGCCATTTTTTGTGGCAGAAGTCTTCACTGGTGCGCCAGGAAAATATGTATCTCTTAAAGACACAATTGTTGGATTTAAAGCCATTCTTGATGGTGAAATGGATGATTTCCCAGAACAGGCATTCTACATGATAGGTTCAATTGAGGAGGTTCGTGAAACCAATAAGGAGGGCTTATAAATGTCAACTATTCATGTTGATGTCGTTAGTGCAACAGAATCTCTCTATTCGGGTGAGGTATCGTGTGTATTTGCGCCCGCGTCCACAGGTGAGCTAGGTATTTATCCAAAACATACGGCACTTTTATCAATCTTAAAACCAGGTGAAGTTCGAGTAGAAACTGATAAAGGTGTAGAGTCTATTTATATTTCTGGTGGCATTATAGAAGTCCAACCAGATGTTGTGACTATTTTTTCTGATACTGCAATTAGAGCAGATAATTTAGATGAGTCTAAAGCGTTAGAGGCTAAACAACGCGCACAAGAGGCAATAGAAAATGCAACTGAAAGTCAAGATATTTCAGCAATACAAGTAGCACTTGCTGAGTCAATAGCACAATTACAAATGATTAACAAGATACGTAGTAAGAAAATTTAAGAACCATAATTCTTAGTTTAAAAAATACTATTGATCAAATTTTTTTGTTAGCCACTTCAACACCCTTTTTAATTTTAATATCTTGCGTAAAATCACCTAAACCTCCATTTAATTTAATTACATGATGGTAAGAAATTTTCGGGTGTGAAAAATTTTTTCATTGAAGAGCTAAGCTTTATAGACGTTGTGGGTGGTTAATGAATTTGTAAAGTCAGCAGGAACTTTATCTTTAAGGATTTGGTAAAACTTTTGTTGAAAAAGGGTCATATTAGGTATTTTCTCATAGCTTTGTTAAAGGTATTTTGAGCTTTTAATAATAAATCACAAACTTCTCTTACTGCGCCATGGCCGCCTATTTTTTTAGTTATAAAACAAGCATTTTTTTTAACCAGTTCATGGGCATTGGCAACAGCAATTGGTAGGCTAATTTTTCTCATAATGGGTAAATCAATGATGTCATCACCCATATAAGCAACTTGTTTAGCTTGAAGTGATAGTTTTTTGATAAGATTATTAAAAGCAACAACCTTGTCATCTTGTCCTTGATAAAAATGTTCAATACCTAAATCATTCATCCGGTATGTTATATTTTTAGAGCTTCTGGCGCTGATAACAGCTACTTCAATTCCATTTTGTTTGAGTAGTTTAATGCCCAATCCATCAAGCGAATTAAAACGTTTAAGCTCTACGCCCTCGTCAGAAAAATATAAGCCACCATCTGTTAATACACCATCTACATCAAAAATAATTAGTTTGATATTTTTGGCTTGTTCGTTTAATTTATCAAGTAATTGCATGTAGTTTACTCCATTTAAAATAAGGCCCAGGATCTGTTTTTCTTATCGGAGAAATGTCACTATGACCTTTGATAGTACTTATTGGATAATGAGATTTTAATAAGTCTATCACATTGTTTAAGACTTTGTATTGTACCAATTCATACGATGTATTGTCATCTCCTTGCAATTCGATACCGATCGAAAAATCATTACAATTATGCTTGCCTTTATAATTTGATTTACCTGCATGCCAAGCACGCTGATTAAAAGGTACGAATTGAATTATCATACCATTACGTTTAATCAGCAGGTGTGCGGATACTTTTAGGTCTTTAATGGATTTAAAATAAGGATGTTGACTGGTATCAAGTTGATTAGTAAAAAATTTTTCAATATGGTTGTTATTGAATTTTCCAGGTGGTAGTGAAATACTATGAATAACAATCAAAGATATGGCTTGGTTAGGCCTTTTATTAAAGTTTGGTGAGTTGATTTGTTTGATGTTTTCAAGTCGGTGATTGTTAATCATCGCTCAATTATAACCCTAACTTAATCGATTAAAGTAACGACCTCTGAGTAGCAACCTTGGTTTGAGTGAACTATCAATAAATCGAGAACGCTTGTGGAGAATATTGTTGCACAACATACCCTGATTAGTAGTCATAGTATGACTAAAGTGATATTCAGTGGTTGTGCTTAAATACGCATCCAAAATGGTAATGGCTTGCTTAACTTCTTGGGCATCTAAAAATTTGATGTTTTTCTTTCTTTGTGTATAACGCATATAAAGTTGTGAGCTGTGCTTGTCAATAAAAAAAATAGCTCCTATGGAGCTATTACGCCTGATAATACCGTTCACAGTGTGTTCTGGTATGCTCATGGCTTGGGTATGAGTAAGCGCCTTAGTAACATCTGGATTAGACTCCCTTAACTGTAAATAAACCATTTGCTGGTCAATCCATTGATTTTCTCCACCACAGTTTGCAGGTGTGATGCAAAACAAAGAAAAGGCACGTATACACTGCTCTATTGTGTTGTAATAACCGTCTGTATGCCAGCCAATGGCTTTATTAGTGTAGGGAATAAATTCTACTTGGTCTTTTTTTACACTTTGGGTAATATACGCTAAGCCCTGATTTTGGACGTATAAATGCGGGTCATAATCTATCAATCCAAGCTGTTTGTTAATAGCAATAATGGCTTGCGGGTAGTTGCTTTGTTGTCCAATGTTAAATAAGGCAAAATTATTTTGCTGACACAAAAGCTTAATTTTATTTTTTTCTGAGTGTGTGAGTTCAAAGGGGTTACTAATTTCAATCAGACAAGCTTCAATCTTAGTACTAGCATTTGCTAGTTTTTCATCTCGCCAATGTTTATATTCATCTAAATTTATGAGAATGGACATAACAATTTTTAGCCATTAATGCGTTTATTAATCACCCATTGTTGGGTGATTGATAAGATGTTATTGACCACCCAATAAAGCACCAATCCAGATGGGAACCATAGGAAGAAAATGGTAAATACAAAAGGCAATGCCATCATAATTTTTGCCTGCATTGGGTCAGGCGGCGGTGGATTTAGTTTTTGTTGAGCAAACATTGAAACACCCATAATAAGTGGCAAAATATAGTAAGGGTCTTGAGCTGATAAATCGGTTAAATACCAAAACGGTGCTTGACGCAATTCAACCATTTCTAATAGCACCCAGTAGAGTGAAATAAATACAGGAATTTGTACTAAAATGGGTAAACAGCCAGAGGCAGGATTAATTTTTTCCTTTTTATATAATTCCATAGTTTTTTGACCTAGTTTTTGCTTGTCATCACCATAGGTCTCTTTAAGTTTTGTTAATCTTGGGGCAAGCTGTCGCATGCCTGCCATTGAGCGGTATGATTTTTCGCTGAGTTTATAAAACGCTAATTTAATTAACAAAGTAAGGGTGATAATAGAATAACCCCAAGAGTGAATTATTGAATAAATCCAGTTAAGTAGCTCAGATAATGGCTTGGCAATAATAAACAACACACCATAGTCAACAGTTTTGTCTAAGCCTGGAGCAACATTGTTAATTTGCTTTTGCTCTTTAGGTCCGATATAAAGGCTACTGCTTGGTAGAGTTACTATTGCACCAGGTGCAATTACTAATTCTGGGTTTACAACGGTTAGTAAATACTCACCATTGATAATCTTTGATGAATAAGTATGTATTTGGTTTACATCTGGGATTGCAGCCACAAAAAAGTAATGCTCAATCATTGCTATCCAACCGCCTTTAGAGGTGGTTTTTGGTTGGTCGTTAAAATCTTCAAACTCTATTTTTTCATATACATCCTGATCATCAAACCTTGCACCACCTGTGTAGGTTGGTATTATCATATTGGACTGGTCGAGCGCATTGCGAACTAATTGTGTGTAACTAGTTATATTTAGTGTATTGTTAGTAGTATTAGTTATTTGGTAATCAATACCAATCACGTAGCTGTTTTTGTTAAAGTGATATCGTTTGATGACTTTGATACCATTCTCACTTTTCCAAGTGAAAGGCACAACCAAGCTATTGCCATCCATTTGATAATGGCTATTTTTTGAACTAAATATTGAGTGATGGGTAGGGGTTTGTCCTTGCGGCAATAAACCACTTTGTGCTTGGAATATTTCATCAGCTTTATTACTGAGCAGTTGAAATTTTTGTTCAGAATTAATCTCTATTGGGTAATCATTAAGCCATGCATTTTGGATAGTGCCACCCTTGTGGCTAATTTCTAGAGTTAGTAAATCTGTTACGACTGTTGTAAATGGAGCTTGATTTTTTGTAATAGTATTAGGAAGATCTAATTCGGCATTACGATGTATAATGCTGGACGCGTTTAGGTTCTTATTTGTCAAGGAATTGTTTATTGTGCTAGCGTCTTTAATTTTTGTTTGGCTGATTAAATTACCGTTTGCACCCACTACATGTGTTACCCCCCACTTATCCCATAAGAGAAAAACACTTAAAAAAATAGCAACAATAAGAAAATTTTTTTGATTGTTCATAAGATTATTCTTTAATTAAAGAGCGGCATTATTTTTTTGGTACGGGGTCAAACCCACCATCATGCCATGAATGACATTTACTAATACGTTTTAAACTAAGGCCAAGTCCCTTAAAAAATCCATGCGTTTGAATTACGTCATAAGCATATTGCGAGCAAGTTGGCTGAAAACGACAATTAGAACCTAGTAGGGGACTAATAAATAATCGATAAAATTTAATGGGCATTAAGAGTAAGTAATGCATTTAATGAGCGGTTATTTTTTTGAATAAATGTAGTAAATCATCGGTTATTATGGAGTTTTTAGTGGGTTTTGAATGTTTTACCATCACTACAAACTCCCAATGATTTAAGTCATTCTGGTGCGTTCTAAAGGTTTCTCGTGCAATTCTTTTGACTCTATTCCTATCAACAGCTAATTTATGAACTTTTTTTGAAATGACAAGCCTAAGGCGTGGTGTAGGCCTATCAATTTTTTTTGCGATGATTTTCCAGTATTGCCCTTTGGTCATTTTACCATGATTAAAAATAGCTTTATATAAGTTGCATATTGGCCTAAGGGACACTTAAATTAGCTAAGCTGCTAAACGCTTACGTCCCTTTTTTCTACGTGCATTAATAACAGCGCGTCCTGATTTGGTGCTCATTCTTGATCTGAAACCATGTGTACGTTTACGTTTGATAACACTTGGTTGAAAGGTTCTTTTTTGCTTCATAATAGAAAATCTTTGATTAGATCAAACAATTCTACCATAATTTAATTCACCAGACTTATATTTGTTGCCTTGTTTAAGCTTTAATATTATATCGTTTTATATCTATATTTAAAATGCTACAATAGTTCATTTTAGGATTAAAATAAAAGCTTAAATGTTGTATTATTCATTGATTAATATTATTAAAGATGGCCTTGTATTTAGGTAAAAATATTTTGAATCATTAGAATTAAGTGTTTTGAAGTATCTGATGAGTGACGTAAGCATTTGAACTTATTTAAAAAAGAGGTATTAGCACACTTGTTGCAATAAGCTGATAAATCATTGGTTCAAGCAGACACTGATTGTACAAAGAACGATAATTATTACATTTTAATTTTAACTGATGAAAAATACCTTAAACAACTAAAAACCATTTCAGATCCGTCAACACTGTTTTATGTTAGAGGCGATGTTGAATGTTTGTCAAAATCATAGTTGACTATTATTGGTAGCAGGAATCTAATATTAGGTGATGAAGATAGTGTATGCCCTTGTTTTTGAATTATTTAAGTTGTATTGGTGCTTTATGCAGACCACAAATGATTGCAGTTTCCTGGGTACAGAGTTTGATAGAATTTATCTAGCAAAGCATAAATCTTTGGCACACCAAATTTCAATGTGTGGTGTACTTTATTTCAGAACTTTCCATTGGCCTCTCTTATGGCCAGTAACTTTTTAAGATCAGTGGATTGAGTCTTGATGGTTTAACAGTAAAGATAAACATTAAAAGTGGCACCATGATTACTGCGAAATTAACTGTTAAACAAAGCAAAGACGTGTTTGCAATACCTAGTTTCAATTCATAACCTATTATCAAAGAGATGCCATGGACTCATTAAGTAAGAGGCTAAACTAATTGACAATATTGAGGGCATACTATCCGAGTCACTCAAAACAAAGGGCTTGGGTTTGTCAGTTTTACTTAAAAAAGAACCTAACTTATCTAAAAAATGTAGACAAAATAGACGCTATACTATTAAAATGTCTAAGTTATAATGCGGTGACAGTTGATGAGTTGATTGAAAAAACCAACTTTAGTCCGCAGATAATTACTCGAGTGTTTTTATTACTTGAGCTTGAAAATAAGGTAGCTAAAATTATAGTGTCAGGCTACGCACTAATTAAGTGAGACTTTATGACAAATAATATTCTTGATGTTCTAACATATATGTTTGATTATCTTTTTGAAGAGGCAGGGCAAGACTCTATTCATGAAATTGATGATATCGAGCTAAAAGCACACCTTTCAGACATTGGATTTGACATAATGCGCATTGATAAAGCGCTTAGCTGGCTAGAAAATATTGCCGCCATTCAAGATGGTAAGATTAAGCCATTCAAGACGATTTATGAAGGTAGTATGCGTATTTATACTGAGGCTGAAAAAATAAAACTCAATGCAAAATCTAGAGGATTTTTGTTGTTTATGGAAAATATTGGACAATTAGATGCCAATCAGAGAGAAATGATTATTGATCAAATTATGTCATTGGGTAGTGCCAGTATCTCTTTAGAAGATCTTAAATGGGTAGTTATGATGGTATTAGGTAATAGTGTTGATAACGAAATATCAGCGCAATGGCTAGAATCTATCGTGTTTCTTGATGACAATCGCACTATTCAATAATGGAAAAAAATCTTGTTATTGTTGAGTCTCCTGCTAAAGCTAAAACCATTGAAAAGTTTTTAGGCAAGGGCTTTAGCGTTAAATCTAGTATTGGTCACATTCGTGACATGCCCAAGAAAAATATGGGCATTGATATTGAAAACAATTTTGCCCCCACCTATGAAATTACCACGGATAAGAAAAAAGTTGTCGCTGATTTACGTAAGGCTGTAAAAGCAGCAGAAAAAGTCTATCTCGCAACGGATGAGGATCGCGAAGGTGAAGCCATTGCTTGGCATTTACTAGAAGCGCTCAATTTACCCAAAGACACTCCAAGAATTGTCTTTCATGAGATTACCGAAAGTGCAATTACTCATGCTATTGTAGAGCCTAGAACGGTTGATTATCAGCTTGTTGATGCTCAACAAGCACGCCGTATTATTGACAGATTGGTGGGTTTTGAAATATCTCCTGTTCTATGGCGCAAAATTTCGGGTGCACGTTCCGCTGGTAGGGTGCAATCTCCAGTGATGCGCCTTGTTGTCGAACGAGAGCGAGAAATTAGCCAACATATCACAAATTCTACTTATAAAGTTAAAGCAGAACTGACGAGTGAAGGTGGTGGGTTGTTTGAGGTTAAACTGAGCAAAGAGTTTGAATCTAAAAAGAAAGTGTTGGATTTTATTAATGCCTTTTTATCAGCCAATTTAACCGTTACATCAATTGAGAAAAAGTCCTATAAACGTTCACCAAAACCACCCTTTATTACTTCGACTTTACAACAAGAAGCTTCTCAAAAATTAGGCTTTTCAGTTAAACAGACCATGACCTTGGCGCAAAATTTGTATCGTGAAGGTTTTATTACTTATATGCGAACCGATTCATTTACGCTTTCAGAAATAGCAATTGATGTAACTGGTCAAATTATTGTAAAAGAATTTGGCAGTGAATATCATCACATAAGAAGATATAAAACCAAAGATACAAGCGCACAAAAGGCACACGAGGCAATTCGTCCAACTAATTTAACTAAGCCTAGTATTTTTGGTATTGAAGATCAAGCCGCTAAATTGTATAGCCTTATTTACAAACGCACGTTGGCTTGCCAAATGAGTGATGCTCAATTACAAAAAACTCAAATAAAAATCAATATTTCAGGGCTTGATGAAAAATTCTTAGCTAATGACGAAATATTGACATTTCCAGGGTTTTTAAGAGTTTATGATTATTTCTCGTCAGAAAATAAATTATTACCTGATTTAAACAAGGAAGATATGTTGAGTTTAGCTAGTTTTAAAGCCAGGGAGAGTTTTTCAAGGGCCAAGCCACGTTATACTGAAGCTTCATTGGTGAAAAAAATTGAAGAAATGGGTATCGGCAGGCCTTCAACATTTGCCACTATGGTATCTACAGTACAAGACAGAAATTATGTCACAAAAGAGACTAGAGAAGGTGTGGAGCGTGGGTATCAACTTATTGAAATCAAAGACAACCAAATCATTCAATCACAACCAAGTGAAGTAACTGGTGCTGAAAAAAATAAACTATTTCCAACTAATGTTGCTTATTTACTCACCGATTTTTTAGTCAAATATTTTAATAATATCATTGATTATGAATTCACTGCTAAACTTGAAAATGATTTTGATGCCATTGCCACACAAAATATTTCGTGGCAAGGTGTGGTTAAGAATTTTTATACTCCTTTTCATAAAAAAATAGAAGATGCTGCTGATATTTCCAGAGAAGAAACACACGGCATGCGTGAACTCGGTACAGATCCAAAAAGTGGTAAACTCGTTAGCGTACGTTTTGGTAGATACGGTGCTTTCGCCCAAATCGGCCATAAAGACGACGAAGATAAACCAATTTTTGCATCACTCAGAGACTCATTAGACATTGAAAGTATCACTCTTGATGAAGCTTTAGAATTATTCAATATGCCACGTACCGTCGGAGAAACTGATGATTTTGGCACCATAAAAGCCAACTATGGCCGCTTTGGCCCTTACATCGAATATGACAAAAAATACGTTTCACTCAAAGAAGATATCCCAGAAAAAGTTAGCCTAGAAAAAGCACTAGAATTGATTGCTTATAAAGAGAAATTCGACGCCGAACGTATAATTAAAACCTTTGATGATTCCAATATCAAAGTCCTCAAAGGCCGCTTTGGCCCTTATATCTGGAACGGAAAAAAGAAAGGAAAAGGTCAAAAAAATATCACCATTAAAAAAGTCTTCGGCAATAAAAATCCAGTCGACTTAACTCTTAAAGAATGCAAAAAAGCCGTTTCTGGAAAAATAAAGGCCAAAGCTAAGCCTAGAAAAAAGAAAAAAGTTATTAAAAAATAGATTCAGTTTTAATTATGAATTATGCCGATCTTTGAAAACACTACTTCCAAAGTAACAATGAGTTTGAATCTTTATTCATCTATTGCCAATGTATATAATAGTAATTCTCAAAAAATAATGGCTTTAAGTGAAAGCTGGATAAATAAAATTATTGATGGTGTATATTTAACAATGATAGAAGGATTGTAAAATGACTTAAACCTAAGCTTTTTTGAATTATGATAAAAATAGTTTTAATTTGAACGGTATTTATCAATTTTAGAAATTTTTAAAGTTGAAATATACAGAAAATAATAATATTCAAGCAATGGTAAGGTAATAGTTATAAATTTTAAGAGATAAAAATTATCTTGAATTTCAAAGTCGTGGAAAATATAAAATAAGGCAAATAAGAAGATTATAAAAGAACAAGTATTAAATATATAGAATGTAATTATAATTTTTATTTTCTATTCAAAATTATATGTTCAGATTTTGATGAAAAGGATGAACTGTTTGAAGTCGATTGTTTAGATATTGGATATGAATATATTGATAACAATAAATAACCAACCAACTTTATTTTAATAGAAAATTTACAGAATTTATGTGTAGATACAGTCAAGTTAATGGTAAAAAATTTTCTTGCTGGAAAGGTAGATGAATATGAAGATTGTATACAAATCATGAATCAAAGATATTTATATGAATATATGGTAAAATGTTATTGTTGAGTGAAGTAATTATTGCTAATCCACAGGTTGAAAGTTTTGAGGTGTTGGTTATAGTTTTGAAGCAAGTGTCTAAAGTATCCAATGAGCGGTTTTTTAAGATGGATGTGAAGCCTGATTATGTGGATGTGCCTGATAATTGGGAGGACCGTTTAGAGGCGGCCTTTTATTAGGAAACAGCTGATGGGAAAATACTTAAATAAAGGGCAGATTTTTGATGCTGAAAGTGGTGAGGATTTATATGCCAATGAAGAGCAACTTCAGTCTAGACTGGATTTTTTTGAAAAACAAATCCAAGCGCAAACTGCAGATACGCCTGCTGAGAAGAAAATTAAAAATTTATTAGAGATTGGTAGAATCCAAATTGAGCGTTATAAGGGTTCAGATGCTTGGAAAAAGGCATTTAGTGCTTTTGATATCGCAAGGGATAATGAGCTTTGGGAGTTGGCGGTTGAAGCCTGTGATGTAATGTTTTTATCCGAAGGACCAGATGCTTTGAAAGCCTTAGGTCATGCGTTGTGGTTAGGTGTTACCTTTCCAATTAACCCAGAGTTGACTGTTGTAATGTTACAATATTTGGTTGAGGAGTCGCCAAAAGAGGCAGATACTTGCGCTATTGCCGCTGCAACGGCGAATTATATTACTTCCATGCGTTGTGGTGCGGATGATGATTTAACTTTTTTTGCATCACAAATGATGGCATCTGTTGCGGGTGAGCATTCTCATGTTACTAATCAATCAGCTTTTGATTTATGGCGTAAAACCTTACAATTAGACAAGCCAAAAGTATTTTTGAAAAAACTTTCAGGTGCTATTGACCAGTTAGTGGCTGATGATTGGTGGGTTGATAGAGATAAGATTAAAGCAAAATTAGATGCTGAGGGTAAGTAATGAAGATTAAGGTTTGTGGATTTACTAATGCAGATAATGCCAATCAAGCTACCATACTTGGTATTGATGCAATTGGCTTGGTGTTTTATGACAAATCTCCACGTTGTGTTGATATCGAAACTGCGATTGATATTGTAAGCGTATTACCCCCCTTTGTGAATCGTGTGGGCTTGTTTGTGAATGCGGATGCATACTTTATTGATGAAGTATTGTGTGAAGTGCCACTGGATACTTTGCAATTTCATGGCGATGAGTCAGCACATGAGTGCGCTCAATATGCCATGCCGTTTATTAGGGCTTTGCGTGTGAATGAGCATACTAATATCACTAAAATGGCAGATGAGTACCATCAGGCTAGTGGTTTGTTATTAGATACGTTTAACAAAAATATTTATGGCGGTACAGGCGAGCATTTTGATTGGCACTTGGCTAAAGTTGATATTAATCTGCCTATTATTTTAGCGGGCGGGATTAGCCCTAATACGGTGGCTGATGCTATTGACCAAGTACATCCTTATGCGGTTGATGTGTCAAGTGGTGTTGAAAGTGAAAAAGGTATTAAAGATATTAACAAGATTAAACAATTTATGCAAAAAGCAAATCTATGAGTAGTTACAATTTACCAGATGATAAGGGTCATTTTGAGCAATATGGCGGTATTTTTACTGCAGAAACACTCATGATAGCTGTTACTGAACTCAAAGATGCTTATGCTAAGTTTAAAGATGATGAAGATTTTATTCGTGAGTTTGAACAGGATTTAAAGCATTATGTAGGTCGTGAAACGCCACTTTATCATGCACAAAATTTAAGCAAGAAATTGGATGGCGCTCAGATTTATCTTAAACGTGAAGATTTAAATCATACGGGTGCACATAAAATTAACAACACCATTGGTCAGGCACTACTTGCTAAGCGTATGGGTAAAACACGCATTATTGCTGAAACGGGTGCTGGTCAGCATGGAGTGGCAACGGCAACGGTTGCAGCGCGTCTGGGGCTAGAATGTGTGGTTTATATGGGTGAGGTGGATGTGGCTCGCCAAGCGCTCAACGTTTTTCGCATGAAGTTGTTAGGTGCTACGGTTATTCCAGTTACTTTAGGTTCAAAAACACTTAAAGACTCAATTAATGAAGCGATGCGCGATTGGGTGACGAATATTGATGATACGTTCTATATTATTGGTACAGTCGTAGGTCCACATCCTTACCCAATGATGGTACGAGATTTTCAAAGTATTATTGGTAAAGAAACAAAAGTACAATTTGCTGCACAAGTGGGTGGTTTGCCTGATGTTTTGGTAGCTTGTGTGGGTGGTGGTTCAAATGCGATTGGTTTGTTTCATGCATTTATTGATGACGCCTCAGTTGAAATCTATGGTGTTGAGGCAGCAGGATATGGTTTAGAAAAAGGTCCAACTGCACATTCCGCTCCACTTTGTGCAGGTAGTGTGGGTGTTTTACACGGTAATCGTACTTATTTAATGGAAGATGAAAATGGACAAATTATTGAAGGACATTCAATCTCGGCAGGTCTTGATTATCCTGGTGTTGGTCCAGAACATGCATATTTAAAAGATAGTGGGCGTGCACGATACGTGGCAATTACTGATAAAGAGGCATTAGAAGCATTTCATGTACTCACCAAAGTTGAAGGTATTTTGCCAGCATTGGAATCTTCTCATGCTGTGGCTTATGGTATTAAACTTGCAAAAGAATTAGGTAAAGATAAACATATCATTATTAACCTTTCAGGCCGTGGTGATAAGGATATTCATACTATTGCACAAATTGAAGGCATTGAATTTTAATTTATTTGAAAAATAAAAAATATCCCCTAAGAAGGTTGTTTTGATAGTATCAATTTGTATCTTTTTTAAAATGAGTTGTTTAAAGCGCTATAAATTTTATTTAAATAAATCTTAACAAGAGGCGTCAAGAAAAAATGATAGGATCACATAAGCCCTGACTATTTATAAAAAACCTATCTTAAAGATATTTAAGCCTATGTTAAATGTGAGACAGAGTGCATTTATTTTTTAGTCGGACGTTGCCAATTTTTTAGGCTGATTTGTTTGGTACGACTTAAACTTAATTGATTATCAGGTGCTGCTTTAGTGATGGTGGAACCTGCACCAATTGTGGCATTTTTACCAATTTTGATGGGTGCAACTAGTTGAGAATCAGAACCAATGAATGCACCATCGCCAATGATGGTTTGATGTTTGTTAATACCATCGTAATTACAAGTTATGACACCAGCGCTAATGTTGACGTTCTTGCCGATAATGGCATCGCCTATATAGCTTAAATGAGAAACATTGGTGTTTTCACCAATGATGGACTTTTTAACTTCAACAAAATTACCAATTTTGGCATAAGTTTTGATGTGAGTGTTTGGACGAATGCGTGCAAATGGACCAATAGTGGCGCCATCTTCAATAACGCAATCTTCAATAACGCAGTTTGATAAAATTGATATACAATTGCCTATTTTGGAGTTTTTTATAATACAATTCGGTGCAATTATAGTATTGTCTCCTAGTACTACCTCGCCTTCAATGAGCGCGTTAATGTCAATCTCGCAATCTTTCCCAAAGGTGAATACACCTCGACAATCAAACCTATTTGGGTCTTTTAAACTAAGCCCTTGTTGCATAAATTGTGTTGCTTGATTTATTTGGAAAATACGTTCTAATTCTGCCAATTGTACTTTATCATTTACACCCGCTATCTCAAATTTATTTTTGCTAATAATGGATGAAACAATTTGTCCATCAGTGATTGCGCAAGCAATAATATCGGTTAAATAAAGCTCTCCTTGGGCGTTGCTTGAGTTGATTTTGCTTAAATACTGTTTTAATAATTGTGAGTGAACAGCCATAATGCCCGTATTCACTTCATTAATATTTAGTTGCGTATTAGTTGCATCTTTTTGTTCAACAATGGCTTGTATTTGCTTGTCTTTACGAATGATACGTCCATATCCAGTTGGATTGTCTAAAATTACAGACAATAAAGAAAGGCCACTTTGTTGTGCTTTATGAATTAAATCAGCTAGTGTGGATTTTTTAATCAGAGGAACATCACCATATAATATGAGTGAAATTGAATTGTCCTCAATATGTGGCATTGCTTGAGCAACGGCGTGTCCAGTACCTAACTGTTCGGTTTGCTCTACCCAGTTGATATTGGAATCGTTAATTTTTCGTTGTACTTGGTTGCCTTCAAAGCCATAAACTACATGAACTTTATCGCACAAGCCTTTAACTTGAGACAAAATATGCCCCAATAAGGTGTTATTTGATAAGGTTTGCAAAACTTTTGGTTTAGATGAGTTCATACGCGAGCCTTTGCCTGCGGCCAAAATAATAGCGTGAATATTTTTCATAAAATAGCCTAGAAGTCCTCTACAATTGGGTTTTGATCAAGATAAGATTGAGTAATATTAGGCACAATAAAACTAATAGTGCCAATCACTTGCCTATTTTTCCAGACTATGCTGTAAGTTGCGGCGCGCATTTGCATGGGTGTATTCTTAAAAATATCAGTAAAATTGCGTGATTTACGTGATTGAATAATAAAATCCTTTTTACTGATGAATGTGTATTTAATATTGTGTTTTTGGTAGGCTTCATTTTCAAAATCAGCAATTATTTTAGCAAGTTTATGCTTGTTAAAAGTGTTGGTGCTAATTTTGATAATATCTAATTTATTATTGCCTTGTTCGATTAATACTAAATCAAACTGCGTTTTTAGTGCATAGAATATTTTCTTAACTTTGCTGATATCAGCTAGTGGCATTATTAGAACAATTGATATAAGCCTGTCGTTTAAGAATCGAAAAGCAATTTCAGCTTCTTCTCCGGCTAATGAATGTTTTTGCATGCACAGTGTTCCTTTTTCGTATTTTGCAGAGCAATCTTTTAATGGGTACGACTTTTGTAAATATACTTTTGGCGTGCCAATTAGGTATTGTTTGTAAAGACGAATTGGTGATTTAGAGATACTTTGAGTACTAATTAATAACAAACTAAGTAGTGTTACAAGTTTTATGGAAAATTTATGCACAGTGGTAGGTGCAAAGGGTTGATTTATATGCCTAAAAAGTGCAGAGTATAGCTTTTTGTTTAAAAAGCAAGAGGGGCGACTAGTCATCATTAAAAAATCGTTGTTTTATGTGTTGCATAAATTGTATCAAAGTTAATAAGTCTGGGCTGATATTGTAAACGCTTAGAGGCATAAATACAATAAAATCAACCACCATGAGCAATGTCTGTTATCACTGTGGATTAGAAGTTACTAACCATAATAAAGTCCAAATGTCGATTGAAAACAAGCAAAAAGACTTTTGTTGTGCTGGCTGTGCAAACGTATGTCAAACTATTTATTTGAACGGTTTGGGTTCTTTTTATCATCAACAAACCAATTCATTGCTGCCTGCTGTTGATTTGGAATATCCAGTAGAATTTTATGATGCAGATGCTTTTCAACAGTCTTTTTTAGAGCTTTCTGATGAGAGGACTAAAACTATCATTCTGATTAGCGATACCATTCATTGCGCTGCTTGCGTGTGGCTAATTGAAAGAGCAATTGGTACACTTGATGGGATTATTTGGGTGCGAGTAAGTTTAATTAATAAGCGTATTCGTCTTAGTTGGGTTGATGTTGATATTCAACTGTCTGTTATTATGAAAAGATTAGCAGATCTTGGATATGCAGCTATGCCGTACGAGCAAAATATAGCCGAGTCTATTGCCAATAAAGCTAATAAAGCCATGCTTTATCGTATTAGTTTTAGCGCATTTACGATGATGAATTTATTGTGGATTTCAATTGCCATGTATACAGGTGCAGCAGGTGGGGAATATCATAATTATTTTCAGTGGCTGGGTTTTACATTGGCCACACCTACTTTATTTTATGCGGGCATGCCGTTTCTTAAAAATGCTTTTTTTGGGCTTAAAAATTGTTTTATGAATATGGATGTGCCGATTAGTATTGGGGTGTTGAGTACGTATTTTTATTCTGTGTATGTGCTATTGGGGGTGTCTACTAAAAATGAGGTATATTTTGATACGGTAGTTAATTTTATCTTTGTGATTTTAATTGGTCGTTATTTTGAAGGTTCAGCCAAAAAATCCACGCTATCGGCTTCTAACGCTTTGCAACAGTTACAACCTAAGGTTGCTTATGTGGTCAGTAAAGACGAGGTAAAAATTACACCAGTAGGTGCAATTAAAATAGATGAGACTGTGTTGATTAAGCCTGCAGAACGTTTAGCGGTGGACGGTATTGTTTTATCAGGTGATAGTGAAGTGGATGAGTCACTATTAACAGGAGAGTCTTTATTAGTTAGGAAGCAATTTGGTGATGAAGTTTTTTCTGGTTCGATTAATACCAGTGGTAGTCTTATGATTAGGGTAACAAAAACTTTAAATAATTCGGCTTTAGGGCAAATTGTTAGCTTGGTTGAAAGCATGCAGTACAATAAGAGCTCAATTATTTGCACACTGGATAAGGTTATTCCCTATTTTGTTGGTACGACTATTTTTTTAGCAATAGTAACTTTTATTTATTGGTATCCATATGATTTTGATTTGGCATTGTTAAGTGCCACCAGTGTGCTAATTATCACCTGTCCTTGTGCGTTTGGGTTGGCTACGCCAATGAGTATTGCAGTTGCAAGTGGCGCGGCAATTAAAAAAAAAATACTCATTAAAAATAATGACGTATTTGAGGTGCTAGGCAAGGTAGATTGGGTTGTTTTTGATAAAACTGGCACACTCACCAAGGGTGAATTTAGTATCAGTCATATTGAAACTTTGATTGATAAAATCAATTTTATCAATATCATGGTCAGCATTGAAAAGCATTCTGAACACCCTTTAGCTAAAGCAATTGTTGGCGTCGATATGGCCAATAGTACTTTAGAAGTGAGTGAGTTTTATGCCGATCATGGCCAGGGTGTACGCGGTGTTATTAATCAGCAAAGTTATAAAATCGGTGATTTGTCTTATGTAGATATCAAACATCAAGTGGATGCTAATTTGTTAAATAAATCCAGACTACTAGGACAACAAGGTGTGATCTGTATTTGGTGTGCTAACGAATCTAATGTATTGGGTTTTATTGCTTTAAAAGATCAAATTAAATCAGATACTGCTGAGGTTGTTAATCAGCTTAAATTCATAGGTAAACAAGTGAGTATATTAAGTGGTGATAGCGAAATAGTCACCCAAACAATTGCCTCAAAACTGGGGATTGAACATGTAATTGCGCAGGCCTTGCCAAAAGATAAGGCTGATTATATAAAACAATTGCAACAAAATCATACGGTGCTTATGGTGGGTGATGGTGTGAATGATGCACCTGCCTTGGTACAGGCTGATATTAGTATTGCGATTGGTGCAGGTAGTGATGTGTCGATTAATAGTGCAGATTTAGTTATCTTAAAACCCACACTTAGTTCAATTATTGAGCTGATTAATTTAGCAAAACACACTAACAACACTATTAAACAAAATATTATTTTTGCGTTACTATACAATGCTTTTATGGTACCATTAGCTATGATGGCAAAGGTTACGCCACTATTTGCAGCCATTGTTATGCCGATTAGTTCATTAATTGTGATTGGCAATGCTGCGCGTCTAAGAAACAAGTAAAAATAGCATATGAATAAGTTTCAAATAGCATATAATTTGTTCTCTTTTATTATTAGAAATGGTTTACATAACATGAAAACAGATATTCATCCTAATTACAATGATGTTGAAGTAACTTGCTCGTGTGGCAATGTTTTTGAGACACGTTCAACTCTTGACAAAAGAGAGCTATACTTAGATGTATGCTCTAATTGTCATCCTTTTTATACAGGTAAGCAAAAGATTATGGATAGCGCTGGTCGTGTTGAGAAGTTTAAATCGCGTTATGCTAGTTTTAAGAGATAAAAATACAAAATTCAATAAAAAAACTGCGAAAGTTGCTTTCCACTGGTTGATAAAGATATACAATCAAAATCATTATAATTACAGCGTTTACTTTTTATATTGAAGGCTCATGTTGTTTGATTATATTAATGCCTTATTAAAAAAACCTACTTTACGCACGCCTATTTGGGTGATGCGCCAAGCAGGTCGTTATTTACCAGAATATAGAGAAACACGTATAAAAGCAGGTGATTTCTTAACGTTATGTAAATCACCTGAGCTGGCATGTGAAGTCACTATGCAGCCTATTGATCGTTTTGATTTAGATGCAGCAATTTTATTCTCAGATATTTTAACTATTCCTGATGCAATGGGCTTAGGCTTGTATTTTTTAGAAGGCGAAGGCCCTAAATTTTCAAATCCACTCAATACATTATCCTCCATTGAACAATTAAAAAAGCCCAATGTAGGTAACGAATTGTCTTATGTCACTGACGCTGTATCAGTCATTAAAAAAGCTTTAAATAACAAGGTGCCATTGATTGGATTTACAGGCAGTCCGTGGACATTAGCCACGTATATGGTTGAAGGTGGTTCAAGTAAGAACTTTGTTAAAGTTAAAGGGCTGATGTATGAAAATCCTGTGTACATGCACCAGTTATTAGATAAATTATCAGATATAATTATTGACTATTTAAATGGTCAAATTCAAGTAGGCGTAGATTCGGTGATGATTTTTGATACCTGGGGTGGCTTGTTGAATAAGCAAAGTTATGAGGACTTTTCACTTCAATATATGACCAAGATTGTTAATGGAATTAAGCGTAAATTTAATGGTAAAACCATTCCAATTACCCTCTTTACGAAAGGTGGTGCAATGTGGCTAGAGCAAATTGCAAACAGTGGTTGTGATGGCGTAGCATTGGATTGGACAGTGGAGTTGAATGATGCACAACAACGTATTGGCGCTAAGGTAGCACTTCAGGGTAATTTAGATCCTTGTGTTTTGTATGCATCTCCTGAAAAAATACGCGAAGAAGTCAAAAAAATCTTATCACAATTTCAAGGTGATACAGGCCATGTGTTTAATCTAGGTCATGGCATTTCTCCTGATGTAAATCCTGAACACATGAAAGTTCTGGTAGATGTTGTACATGAATTTAGTAAAAGATAACGCATAATGTCAAGGTTAAGTACAATTTTTACCCAGCTTCCTGTTGGCAAAAAAGTATTTATTCCCTTTATTACTGCGGGGGATAGTGGGCTTGATAATACTTTTGAACTAATGCAAGTTTTGGTCAAAAATGGTGCGGATGTGATTGAATTGGGTGTGCCATTTTCAGATCCAATAGCTGATGGCCCTATAATTGCTAAGTCTCATGAACGAGCGGTGGCAGATGGGGTGGGTTTGTGTGATGTGCTAAGTCTAGTTAAAAAGTTTAGACAAAGCAACGATACAACCGCCATTGTGTTAATGGGCTATCTTAATCCAATTGAGGCTTTTGGTTATCAAGCCTTTGCTAATGCTGCTAGTGAAAGCGCTGTTGACGGTGTGTTGGTGGTAGATATGCCACCAGAAGAGGCGCATGATTTAAAGCGGAGTCTTGATGATGTTAATATTGACCTTATCTTTTTGGTTGCACTAACAACAACGGATGAACGCTTGGCATTTTTAGCTACCATTGCCTCAGGTTTTATTTATTTTATTTCCCTTAAAGGTGTGACAGGTGCAGAGCATTTGGATGTTGATTTAGTAAAAATGTACCTTTTAAGAGTTCGTAAAATGATTAATTTGCCTATTGGGGTAGGTTTTGGTATTAAAAATGCTAAAAGTGCAAAAGCAGTGTCTAAGTATGCAGATGCAGTTATTGTAGGTTCATTACTGGTTGCGTTTGTTGAACAATATGCAAATGATAGGAATAAAATGTTAGCAAATGTTGGATATTTTGCAGATGAAATTTCTACTGCAATTAAATAATTAAAATAAGGAAAGGCGTATGAGTTGGTTAGAAAAAATCTTACCTTCTATTACCAGTGTAGTGAAGAAAAATATTCCAGAAGGTTTATGGAGTAAGTGCCCTAAGTGTGAAACCACACTTTATTCAGAAGAGTTAAAAGCGTTGAATTATGTTTGTCCTAAGTGTGATTATCACGTGCGCCTTACTGCTAGGGCGCGTATTGATAGTTTTTTAGACAAGCAGGGACAAGAAGAAATTGCTGCTAATTTGAGCCCAGTTGACCCTTTAAAATTTAAAGATCAAAGAAAATATAAAGACCGCTATTTACAAGCACAAAAGACTACTCATGAAAAAGATGCGCTTGTGGTTAAAACAGGAACACTTAACGGCATAAAAGTCATGGTCGTTGCTTTTGAATTTAAATTTATGGGCGGCTCTATGGGTTCTGTGGTTGGAGAGAAGTTTGTTCGTGCTGCAAAAATAAGCATTGAAACCAATGTACCACTGATTTGTTTTTCAGCTTCAGGGGGCGCGCGTATGCAAGAAGGTTTGTTTTCACTGATGCAAATGAGCAAAACAGCTTTAATGATTAAATTGCTGAGTGATAAAAAAGTACCTTTTATTTCGATTTTAACTGATCCAACCATGGGAGGTGTTTCTGCTAGTTTTGCCATGTTAGGTGATGTTCATATTGCTGAACCAAATGCGTTGATTGGTTTTGCTGGCCCTAGAGTGGTTGAACAAACCGTTCGAGAGTCATTGCCAGAAGGTTTTCAGCGTAGTGAGTTTTTGTTAGAAAAAGGTGCGATTGATATGATTGTGCACCGGTCTGAGTTGCGCACTCAAGTACATAAAATATTAAGCGCTATAACGTTTAATAATGGCTAAATACAAAATCCTCTACAAGCTTGGTCATGTAAATGGCGCTTTGGTTGACGAGTCTTGGGTGAGAATTCGTGCTTAGAGTCCTGTGTTATTGATGCTCAAGTGAGTAAATTGAAAATCCTTCTTTTAAGTATATTAAAGGTATTTTGTAATGAAATAGAAAAAACTTTTCAAGTTATGAAAGCGTTCATATTTTCTACAAATTATGGTAATTGAGTAGAATCGTTGTTAAGTTTAAAATACCTAGGGGATTCTTACGTGGTTTGTATTGATAAAATTGATGGAGGCAATATTATCGTTAATTTTAATAATTCACTGGCAAGTAGTGATGTTTCTTTTCAGGTAAAAATCTTTCAAAAATAATGAAAGTTTTACTGGCAAATCCACGTGGTTTTTGTGCTGGTGTTGATCGTGCAATTGAAATTGTGGAGCGTGCATTAAAGTTACATGGTGCACCTGTCTATGTTCGTCATGAAGTGGTGCATAATAAATTTGTAGTTGATGGACTAAAGGCCAAAGGTGCTATTTTTGTTGAAGATATTGCTGATGTACCTAATGAGCAAGTGGTTATTTTTAGTGCACATGGTGTGTCAATGGCAGTACGCAAGCAAACTCAGGATATAGACGCAACTATTTATGATGCCACTTGTCCTTTGGTGACTAAGGTGCATAAAGAAGTTATCAGAAAACAAAAACAACAACATCAAGTTATTTTGATTGGCCATAAAGGCCATCCAGAGGTTGAAGGCACGTTAGGGCAATCTAATGAGGAGCTTCAATTAGTGGAAACAATTGAGGATGTTGGACGTTTGAATTTATCAAAAAATACCCCTATTTCTTATACAACACAAACCACACTTTCGATTGATGATACTAAACATATTGTGGATTATTTAAAATCAAAATTTCCCACTATTGATGCACCTAAGAAAGATAATATTTGTTATGCCACACAAAATCGTCAAGATGGTGTTAAAATTTTGATGCAATCTTCTGATATATTATTAGTATTAGGTTCTAGTAATTCATCTAATTCAAATCGTCTTAGAGAAATTGCGGAAAAAATGGATATTCCTGCCTATCTGATTAATGACGCTGATGAAATTGATGAGTTGTGGCTTAAAGACGTGAACACAATAGGTGTAACCGCAGGTGCTTCGGCGCCAGAGGTTTTGGTTCAAGAAGTCATTCATTATTTGTGTGACAAGGGCGTCACTAAAGTTATTGAAGTAAATGGCGCGAAGGAGAATATTCATTTTCCAGTACCAAAAGAATTAAGATAAGATTTTTTTTTAATAAATAAACTAAGTTTAGACAAAGACGTTGACCTATTTTTAAAAATAACATGAAAAAAACAGCATTAATTTGTGGCTCGTACGCTTTTGATAGTATTATGGTGTTCCGTGATCATTTTAAAAATCATATTTTACCAGATAAGGTGCATATGCTCAATGTGTCATTTTTAGTATCAACTATGCGCAAAGAGTTTGGTGGTTGTGCTGGCAATATTGCTTATAATTTGCATTTATTGGGCGCTAATTCAGTGCCAATGGCAACAGTAGGCAGTGATTTCACGCCCTATTTAACGTGGATGAAAAAGCATCGTATGAATACCTCATATATAAAAATTCTCAAAGATCAATATACAGGTCAGGCATTTATTACCACTGATATGAGTGATAATCAAATTACTGCTTTTCATCCTGGTGCGATGGATCAATCGCACCAAAATAAGGTATCTGATGTCAGTGCGGTTGATATTGGCATTGTATCTCCTGATGGACGTGTTGGGATGATTGAGCATGCGACACAATTTAAACAATTAAAAATTCCATTTATTTTTGATCCAGGTCAGGGCATGCTAATGTTCTCAGGCAAAGAGCTGGTTAATTTTATTAAGAAAGCTACTTATATAGTACTCAATGATTATGAATCACAAATGTTACAAACTAAAACTGGGCTAGATTTGTCAACCATTGCTTCCAAAGTTGACGCTTTGATTATTACCAAAGGTAACGAGGGTTCAGAAATTCATACCGATGGTAAATTAATTAATATTATCCCTGCTAAGGCAGATAGTATGCAAGATCCTACAGGTTGTGGTGATGCTTATCGTGCCGGGTTGTTGTACGGTTTAATGCATGATATGAATTGGAGAACGATTGGTCAATTAGCAGGGTTATTGGGCGCCATTAAGATGGCGCATTTAGGTACGCAAAACCATGAGCTTGATATGGCTGATATTGGAAATCGCTATCAAGATAATTATGGTGAATCGTTGTTTTAGTTAAGACAATAGTTATTTCTTTTGACACTAAATTAACTTAGTGTTTTTAATAGGTTTTCTATCAACTCGATTCGTCTAATATCTTCAGGCATCTCTTCTTTAATAATTAATTGGTTTTGATCCTTTAGCTGATATTTTTTCGTTTGCTTTTGAATAAGGTTGATTATTTTTATTGGTTCGATGGTATTTTTATTGCCAAAGGTGATGATAGCTTTGTTTTCATAGAGACTGATTTTATCAATGCCAATTTTTTGTGAAAAGAGCTTGAGTTTAGTATTGGCAAATAAATTTTTGGTTGAATCTGGTAATAATCCAAAACGATCAATCATCTCAATTTGTAATGCTTTAAGTTCTTTATTGTTTTGACAACTTGCAATACGTTTATAGAGTACAAGTCGTTGGTGTACATCAAAAATATACGTCTCTGGAATGATAGATGGCAAACCAGAATCAATTTTCACTTCATGACTGATTGGATCATCAAAGTTAATTTTCCTGCCAGAACGCAGGGTGTCAATGGTACGTTTTAATAAATCATGATAAAGATTAAAGCCAATTTCGTTAATTTTTCCAGATTGATTATCGCCCAATAAATCACCCGCACCACGAATTTCAAGGTCGTGATTGGCTAGTATAAATCCAGCACCAAGCTCTTCTAAAGATTCAATGACATCTAGACGTTTTTTGGCTGTTTTGGATAATAATTGATAAGATTTAATAATTAAATAGGCATAAGCCCTATGATGGGAACGACCAACACGACCTCGTAGCTGGTGTAATTGTGCCAGACCAAAATTTTGTGCATTATTGATAATGATGGTATTAGCATTTGGAATGTCAATCCCTGTTTCAATAATTGTGGTGCAAACCAAAATTTGGAAACGTGCGTGATAAAAATCACTCATAATTTTTTTTAGTTCACGCGTTGGCATTTGTCCGTGGGCAATACGAACGTGAATTTTTGGCATAATTTGTTTGAGATTTTCTACCATTTTGTCAATTGAATCAATATCGTTATGTAGTACAAATACCTGACCGCCACGGTGCATTTCACGTGTAATTGCCTCTTTGATGTTGTTGTTATTCCACTCTTGTACAAACGTTTGAATGGCACTACGTTTGGCAGGGGGGGTGGCAATAATGGACAGCTCTCTTAATGAACCTAGCGCCATATTCAATGTGCGTGGAATAGGGGTGGCAGTCATGGTCAGAATGTCACTTTCTCCCCGTATTTTTTTCAATGCCTCTTTTTGTTTAACACCGAAACGATGCTCTTCGTCAATAATAATCAAGCCAAGATCTTTGTATTTAATAGTGCTTTGAATAATTGTGTGAGTACCAATGATAATGTCAATTGTTCCTTGATTTAATTTTTTAATAATTAGTTTTTTCTCTTTTTGAGTTTGAAACCTTGAAAGCGCTGCAATTTCAACAGGGTGGTTAATAAAGCGGTCAACAAATGATTGATAATGCTGGTTAGATAATAGCGTGGTTGGAACCAAAATTGCCACTTGCTTCCCCGCTTCAACCGCTAAGAATGCCGCACGCATAGCAATTTCAGTTTTACCAAAACCAACATCGCCACAGACCAATCTGTCCATTGGCCTGCATGATTGCATATCTGCTAAAACTTCATCCATGGTTTTTAGTTGGTCTGGTGTTTCCTCAAAAGGGAAACTAGCAACAAATGAGGAGTAAGCATCATTCGGCTTAGGGAAAGCAAAGCTTATTTTAGAGGCTCGTTTGGCATAAATTTCTAATAATTCAGCTGCCACATCAAACAAAGCCTCACCTGCTTTTTTCTTAGCCTTGCTCCATTGATTTGTTCCTAGCTTGTGTAATGGAGCATTCTCCGATGAGATTCCAGCGTATCTGGAGATTAGGTTGAGTGAGGTTATTGGCACCATTAATTTTGCATTATCAGCATATTCTAGGGTAAGAAAATCTTGTGATTGATCATCAAAGATTTGGGGTTTAAGCCCTAAATACCTACCTACACCATAATTTTCATGCACAATAGCATCACCCATTTTAATCTCAACTAGGCTTTTAATTGCTTCATCAAAATCTTTGTGCTTGACACGACGACGTTGTTGTTGAACCACTTCTTGACCGAATAAATTCTCTTCAGTAATAATGGCAATATCATCAGTGAGTAAGCCATTGGTAAGATTTTCATTAGTAATGTTAAGCAGTTTGCTACTTTTACTAAATTCGTACCAGTTTTTAACGTTATGGGTATCAAGTTGATGACTAGTGAATAAATCTCT
Organism: Candidatus Ruthia magnifica str. Cm (Calyptogena magnifica); assembly: GCF_000015105.1. Taxonomy (NCBI): domain Bacteria; kingdom Pseudomonadati; phylum Pseudomonadota; class Gammaproteobacteria; family Pseudothioglobaceae (SeqCode); genus Candidatus Ruthturnera; species Candidatus Ruthturnera calyptogenae. Next base: position 1,099,480 of record NC_008610.1, on the reverse strand, counting down.
GAGCACATTTTGCCTGCTACGCGATTCACAAACAACTAATATTTTTTTGTTAGTGAATTTTTTAACAAAGGCTAAAAATTTTCTTAATGGGTTTTTTGTTTGTGGTTCAATACGTATTGAGGGCAATAAGCTTGAGTTAAAATTAAAATTCTGGTTTTTATTTTCTAGTTTTGATGTGCTAATGATATGCTGTGATTTTTGTTTGATTTCTCTAAATAGTAATTCTTTGGACAGAAAAACTTTATGAATATCAAGTGGCGCCCTATCTAATGATTTTTTAGCATTTTCAAATCGTTCATGTATCTCGCTATAGGTCTTATCCACTAAACTTGAAAACCCTTTTGATGTGACAATAATGGCGTTATCCACTAGATAATCAAACAAGGTATTGGTTGTGTTAAAAAAGAGTGGTAAATAAAATTCAATACCACTTGGTAACCTACCTTCACTAACTTCAGTATAAATAAAGCCATCGTCATTAAATGCTTTTTGATAATTGACTTTAAAGCGTTCAATACTAGTACTATCTGTGGCAAACTCCCTGGCAGGCAATAGCATAATTTTAGACACTTCCATTTTAGAGCGTTGAGTTGAGGTGTCAAAGGTGCGAATAGACTCTACTTCTTGATCAAACAAATCAATTCTGTAAGGTGTTTTTGCACCCATTGGGTATAAATCAATCAATGAGCCATGAATATTAAATTCACCATGTTCCATTACGGTGGTTACACGGTTGTAGCCAATTTTTAGTAGTTTTTTACTAAAAGCTTTAATATTAATATTGTCATTAATATTAATATTAAAGCTATATTTTTCGCTAAACTCTAACGGGCATAAGTATGAAAATAATGATTCTAATGTAGTGATAATAATACCATTTTTAAGATTTTTAAGTTTTGATAAGGTTTTTAATCGACTTGATGTGATATCAGGATGAGGTGAAAAGTGATCATAGGCGAGCACTTCCCAACTATCAAATTTTAAAATTTCTAAGTTTGTGTTGTAGAAGTTTAAAGATTTATAAAGATTGTCAAAATGTCCAGTGTCATCAGTAATGACTAAAATAACTTGCTGTTGTTGATTTGTAAATTCAATTAATGCTAGTGCATCTGCACTACCGTACAGTGAGCCCCAATAGGTTTTTTGATTCGATTGAAAGCATTTGAGCTTATCAGGATAGAGATATTGCATGACGCTTAATTATTGTTAGTTAGAATATCGATACCTTCATTTTCTAGCATTGTAATGAGTTGAATAAGTGGCAAGCCAATCAAGCTATTTGAATCATTACCAGTCATTTGTTTAAATAAACTAATGCCTAGATTTTCTGATTTAAAACTACCTGCACAGTTATAAGGAGTATCTTTTTTAAGATAATATTCAATTTGTTCAATACTCAAATCTTTAAAAATCACTTTGAAAGTTTCAACTTTAGTTTGTATATTATTGGTATTTGTATTTAAAAGTGTCAAACTTGTAAGAAAAGTTACTATATTTCCAGAACTTTGCTGTAGTTGTTTAATGGCATTTTCATGGTTTTTTGGCTTAGTCAGTATTTTATCATCAGCATTAAGGCCATCATTAAGTGTTGCTACTTGATCAGAAGCAACAATCAAGCCAATGTGTATTTTTGCAACTTCTTTGGCTTTTTCCTGAGCTAAACGATAAACCAATTGTTTGGGTGTTTCACCTTTTTCCCTTGATTCATTAATTTTTGGCGAATATGTATTAAAGACCAGACCTAGCTTGGAAAGTAACATTTTTCTAAAAGGTGAGCTTGAGGCAAGAATTAGTGGCACCATGGTGAGTGATTTTTGTAAAATATCCGTATTTTACTTTATTTAAAACTTTCCCTATGAAATTATCTATTATTGTTGCAATGGATGACAATCAGCTGATTGGTAAAAATAATGCTTTGCCTTGGTATTTGCCAGCTGACTTGGCTTATTTTAAAAAAACAACAATAGGTAAAGCTGTCTTAATGGGACGTAAAACCTATGACTCCATTGGCAGACCACTATCTAATCGTCGCAATATTATTGTAAGTCGCAATACAAAACTTAAAGTTGATGGTTGTGAGGTTGTTGGTAGCATTAACGTAGCATTAAATCTGGTTAATGGCGCTAATGAACTAATGATTATGGGTGGTGTATCTTTTTACGAACAAATGATAGATAAGGTTGATAGAATCTATATCACAGAAGTTAATGGTAAATTTGATGGTGATACGTACTTTCCAGAATTTGACCGCACTAAATTTAGCGAACTTAGTCGTGAATCTCATCAACCTGATGAGAAAAATCTACACGCTCATAATTTTGTGATCTTACAAAAAAGTATACACTAGAAGTTAACATAACCTATTGTTGAAGTAACAATTTAATTGTTTGAATAATAAATTTCACTAGAATACCACTTGGCTCATAACACATTATATGTTTGGCGGTCTCTTGTCCTTATTGAGCTGATGAGAATTCAAAATCAACGTTGTTATTTAATAATTATTGGTAGAATGTATTTAGACTCTATTCATTTTTAATTTTAAGTGCTGTATAGGCTGGCTGATTGAAATTGATGTGTCTTCTTTGATTTGACTAGTCAAAAAATATGCATCACTAATAAAAATAGCCGTGTATGCTTTATTTCTACGTACCTTTTTTCAGCTCGGAGCTAAAAAAATCTGAACTTTCTTCAAGTTTTGAGGCTATTAACCCAGTATGGTGGATGTTTTTGTTGTTACCATGTTTATTTTATTTAAGATTTGTTAGTTAGAGTTTTGAGTCAAAACACGCTTGAAATCTTTTGGCATGATTTTGATAAAATGCATGATTTCATCGTTCCAGTTGTCAAGAATACGTTTAGCTACTTTTGAATCAGTATATTTAGCATGATTGTTAATGTATTGTTTCAATCTTATTTGTGCCTCATCATCCATCGGATCAAGATCAATCATGGTTGGGTTGACCATAAATTCAAATGTATGATTTAGATTGTAGATATAAGCAATACCGCCACTCATACCAGCGCCAAAGTTACGACCCACTTCGCCTAAAATAATAACGTGACCGCCTGTCATATATTCACAACCATGATCACCAACCCCTTCTACTACAGCAATAGCACCTGAATTACGTACACAGAATCGCTCAGATACGCAACCTGATAAATACATTTCACCACTTGTTGCGCCGTAACCACAAACGTTGCCAGCAATAATTTCATTTTCAGCATTAAAGGTTGAATCTTTAGGTGGATAAACAATAATGTGACCACCTGAAAGTCCTTTTCCAACATAATCATTGGCGTCGCCTTCAACTTCTATGGTGATGCCTTTTGCTAAGAAAGCGCCAAGAGATTGACCCGCAGAGCCTTTAAAATTAATATGAATGGTGTTATCTTTTAAATTATTGCCACCTCGTGTTTTTACAATGTGTGATGAGAGCATTGTGCCTACAGCACGATTAACATTGGTAATAATAGAGTTAATACAAACTTTTTCAGCATTGTTAATGGCTGATTTTGATTGTTTAATTAATATATTGTCAATTTGTTGTTCCAATTGATGGTCTTGAGCAATGGTTTGATAAGTGCCTGTGTCTTTATTGGACTTTTTAGCAGGTGTTAATAAGGCGTCTAGATTAATTGTTTCTTGCTTCCAGTGGTTAAGCGTTTGATTCGTTTCTAGCATATCAACACGGCCAATCATTTCATTAACGGTTTTAAAACCAAGTTTTGCCATGATTAAACGCAACTCTTGTGCCACCATAAATAAGTAGTTCACCACATATTCAGGCTTGCCTGTAAATTTTTTACGTAATTCTTTGTCTTGTGTAGCGATGCCGACCGGGCAAGTATTTAGGTGGCATTTACGCATCATAATGCAGCCTAGGGTGATCAATGGTGCGGTTGAAAATCCGAACTCTTCAGCACCCAAAAGAATACCAATGGCAACATCTCTACCTGTTTTTAACTGTCCGTCTGTCTGAATAACCACGCGTGAGCGTAAGCCGTTCATCACTAGTGTTTGATGAGTTTCAGCCAAGCCTAATTCCCATGGTAAACCCGCATGCTTGATTGAAGTAAGTGGTGAAGCACCGGTACCACCATCATGACCAGCGATAACAATATGATCAGATTTTGCTTTAACAACGCCTGCAGCAATCGTGCCCACACCTACTTCTGCAACCAGCTTCACACTAATGCGTGCATCTGGATTAGAGCGTTTCAAATCAAAAATAAGTTGCGACAAATCTTCAATTGAATAGATATCATGATGAGGCGGTGGGGAAATAAGTCCTACGCCAGGTGTGGAGTGACGTATTGAGGCGATACTTTTATCTACTTTTGCACCAGGTAACTCACCACCTTCACCAGGTTTTGCACCTTGTGAGACCTTAATTTGAATTTCATCTGCGTTATTTAAGTAGTCAATAGTAACACCAAAACGCCCTGAAGCTATTTGTTTAATAGCACTACGGCGTGAGTCGCCATTAGTATCTGGTGTCCAGCGTTTGGTATCTTCACCACCCTCACCAGTGTTTGATTTGCCGTCTAATCGGTTCATAGCAATGGCTAATGATTCATGCGATTCTGCTGAAATAGAGCCAAAACTCATCGCGCCTGTGGCAAAACGTTTGACAATTTCTTTAACACCTTCAACTTCATCAATAGAAATTGGGTTGGATTTTTTAAACGACATCAAACCACGCAATGTTGAGTTGTGTGTACCTTGTTCGTTGGCGTGTTTGGAAAATGCCCAATAAGCTGATTCATCATTGTTGCGCGCTGCTAATTGTAAATTGGAGATTGCTTGTGGGTTCCACATGTGTTTTTCACCACCACTACGCCAATGGTATTGACCTAAATTATCCAAAGAGTATGTTTGGTAAGCGTATTGATGACGTTTTTCACTCTCTGTTTGCAAGATGTCAAAATTAACGCCATCAATACGAGATGCTGTGCCAAAAAAACACTTATCCATCACTTCTGGAGCTAGACCTACTGCTTCAAAAATTTGTGCACCTTTGTAAGACTCTAAAGTAGAAATGCCCATTTTTGCCATGACTTTTAGCATGCCTTTGGCAATGCCTTTTCGATAGGCAGATATAATAGCATCATCACTTTCAATGTCAATGATTTCATCACAACGCGCTTGCCATAATGCTTCAAATGCAAGGTATGGGTTAATCGCATCCGCACCAAAACCTATCATCAGACAGAAATGATGAACTTCACGAGCTTCGCCCGTTTCAACAATAATACCTACTTGAGTACGTTTAGCACTGGCAACTAAGTATCTGTGTAGGGCAGAAGAGGCTAATAGACTAGATATTGCAACACGATTTTTACTAATATTACGATCAGACAATACAATTAAACTGTGTCCATCTTTAATAGCTTGAGAACCTTGAGCGTAGATATTATCTAATAATTCAGATACTTTTTTATCTTCATTAATATCGTAAGTTATGTCAATAGTTTTGCTTGTCCAACCACGATGATTGCAGTGTCTTAATGCGGCGGTCTCCTCATTAGTTAAAATTGGATGGTCAATAACTAAGCGGTGTGCATTTTCAGCATTGTCGTTTAATAAGTTGCCTTCTGGTCCAATAGAACAACGTAATGACATTACCACTTCTTCACGAATAGAATCAATTGCTGGATTGGTTACTTGTGCAAATAACTGCTTAAAATAATCATAAATAATGCGTGATTGGTTAGACAAACACGCCAGCGCTGAGTCATTACCCATAGAGCCTACAGGGTCACGTAGTTCGTTAACTAGCGGTAACAGCATAAATTGTAAGGTTTCAGTGCTATAGCCAAATGCTTTTAGACGATGAATTAATGATTCTGGATGAAAGCCATGAGTCTCAATTTCACAGTGTAATTCTGATAAGAATATTTGTTGATCATTTAACCATTCTTGGTAAGGATTTTTTGAGGAAAATTCAGATTTTATCGCTTCATCATCAATCAACTTTCCTTTGTCAAAATCAACCAAAAACATCTTGCCTGGACGTAATCTACCCTTGGTTTTGATATTATCAGTTGCCACATCAACCACACCCACCTCACTTGCCATGATAACACGCCCATCATGAGTTAAATAGTAGCGTGAAGGGCGAAGGCCGTTACGGTCAAGTACTGCACCAATATAAGCGCCATCTGTAAAGGCGATGGAGGCAGGTCCATCCCAAGGCTCCATAACGTTAGAGAAATATTCATAAAACGCTCTCTTTGAAGCACTCATATTGTTGTCATTTTGCCAAGCTTCTGGTACCATCATTAGTACTGATTCTTGTAAAGTACGGCCATTCATCATCAAAAATTCTAACACATTATCAAAACTGCCAGAATCAGATACTTCAGTTTCAATAACAGGCAAAGTTTTACTCAGGTCATCTTTAAAGAGGTCACTTTTCAGTACGCCTTCTCTAGCATGCATCCAGTTATAATTACCTTGGCGAGTGTTAATTTCACCATTGTGTGACATATAGCGACAAGGTTGTGCTCTATCCCATGAAGGGAATGTGTTGGTCGAAAAACGTGAGTGCACCATTGCTAAATAGGTTGAATATTCAATAGCAGATAAGTCTTGATAAAAATCAAGTATTTGAGAGCCCATCAACATACCTTTGTAAACAATAAGACTACTTGACAGACTGCAAATGTAGAACAATAATGCTTGGGACAAAGTTTCATCTGTTCTAATGATATTTGAGGTGTGTTTTCTGATAATAAATAGTGCGCGTTCAAAAGCTGGCGTGTCAATTTTCTCGGCGCGCGCAATAATTAACTGCTTGATTATGGGTTGGGATTTTCTAGCAATATTGCCAATATCGGCTTTATCAGTATTAATAGGAACATCACGCCAGCCAATAAAAGTTTGACCCTCGCGTGCAACAGATTTTTCTAACAAATCCATACAATGTGCTCTTTGCTTGTCGTCTTGTGGTAAAAAAATATTACCAGCACTGTAAGCACTTTTTTCAACCGATACACCAAATAAACGCTTAATTTCTTGAATAAAAAACCTGTGCGGAATGTTGGTTAAAATACCAGCACCATCACCTGTATTAGTTTCACAACCACAACCGCCACGATGGTCCATTCTGGATAACATTTCTAAAGCGTCAAGGGTAATTTGATGTGAAGATTCGCCTTTAATATGGGCGATAAAACCTATGCCACAATTCTCTTTTTCATTATTTGGATGATAAAGGCCGTATGCTTTAGGTGGGTGTAATAATTGGGTGCTCATAGGTTAAAATCTACAAAATAAAAATTAAAAAAATCTCCTAATTATAACGTATAAAATATTCTATTAATAGCTCTAATGTACCATTTTAATGATGTATTTATTAAAAATATTAAGGTAAAAATGTCAATCAATTTTTATCTAATGTTAGCCATTATTTACCCTTCAAAAATCCAAGATTTTTCTACTTTTAACATTGATAAATACACGTAAATATGCCAAATTAAACAATCTAAAATATTAATTGATCTTTTCAAAGACAAAACCCAAGATGAGATAGCGGAGCTGATGTCAATTAGTAATAAACTGGCAAGTTTAAACCATGAACGCTTTCAAACATTTTCAATCTCTTTTAATCTGACCAATGTTAAGTAAGCATTACTTGCATTCAAGGGCGATATTTATAATAGCATTGATGCCCTCTCTTTATCAAAGATAGATTTAGAATTTGCGCAAAATACTTTACGCATGTTGTCAGGCTTATATGGCGTAATTCGTCCACTTGAATTAATTCAGCCCTATCGTTTGGAGATTGGGGCTCGGCTTGAAAACAACACTAAGGGTAAAAGTTTATATGAGTTTTGGAGTGGTGAGATTTCAACTATATTAAATGAAAATGAAACCGACATCATCATTAATCTTACCTCTAATGAATATTCTAAAGGTATTGATCAAAGAGCCTTGAATGCCAAAATCATAAGCGTCGTTTTTAAAGAGTTTAAAAATAATGCTTATAAAATTATTTGGTATTTATGTTAAGCGCGCCAGAGGAAAAACAGAACCACCCAATCAGAGGATTTGAAAAGTTTTGACAAAGAAGATTATCAATTTAGAACAGATATGTCTGATGATACAATATGGGTTTTTATCAGAGGTTAATTCCCAATAAATTTTACCTACTTTGCTTCGAAACTGCAAAGTTTTGTGTGTGTAAAACGTGCGAATCTAGTTTTGTTGTTAATGATAATCTTCGTAGTTAAACTTTCCTCTAATTTAAGCCTTTATGACGAGTATTTGATCCAAAACTCTCCTACCTTTTACAAAACTTATGTTTTCTATGGTTATTCTCACGCTTGTGTACAGTTTATTAAACACCAATTGTGTATTGATGATTATTTTACCCATTAATTATATGATTTATACCGTTCAATAATTAAAAAAACAGTAATTATGATGTCATTATTTCCTTGTCTCTAAGTCAAAGATCGAGGCTATAACTTGAACTACTATAGAGCCATTATTAAAAATACTAATACAATTATTGACACGCAAAGTGCTAGGCGTATAAAGGTCACCAAACCACTATCATCACTAAATCTAGAGTAACGAAAAAAAGAAATTAAAGGAGTATTTAGTATACAAGTTATGTTTTGTAAAAAAGTTTTATTGGTTGATGATGTCATGATTATTGGCTCTGACTTTAATGAACTAGTAAAAACTGTCACCAAGGTTGACGTTGAATTTTATGATGTATTTATCTTAACTAGAGCTTAATATTCTAAAGAATATGTTTGTAAAGGACATAACCCTAAGCGGTTGTAGCACTTAAAAAGTTACTAGAGCCCCTTTGTTTAGGGTTCATTTTCTACGCCAGTTGCTATCCATTCAAACGATACATCTAATACCTTAGTAAGTTTGAAAATATTGCACTTCTATTTACCAATGATTGAACGAGATAAGTACATTTCGTCTGCTACCTAATGGTGGTTAGGAATGTTAAACAAATAAAGAAAGAAAATCCTGGTAAAAAATTCATCTTACTGGGCATTATAGGGCTATATTAAAAACGCAAAAGTAGAGTTGATAACGAATTATTTTTTAATAGAATAGAAACACAGAAAAAAACTTGCGAAGGCATGTGCATTATACACTGAGGTAGAGAAAAAGAGTGGAATGACTACAACATTATCAATGTATGAAAATAAATTTAACGATGGTTTAAAAGCAATATTAGTTAAAAGTGTCGAAGAAGACACAGACCAGTATGATTGTAGAACTTCATTTGACATTATTGATGGTAGAATTTATTTAACCAAAAATCAAATCAAGATTATGGATGTGCAAACTATTCTTTTAAAAGTAGTGACTCAACTATTAGTATTAATGTAGCTACTGACCATGGTGTTTGGATAATAGAGCTAAAACTAATGATATTCCAACATTTGGAAGTGCAGTTCATTCTGAAGTGACTGAAGAATTTTCAAATGGTTTTACGGCAGATGTTATAAAGGATTTTGCTACTATTGAAAATACAAAAAAGCTTTGGCAACGTATGATGATAATATTTTTTCTCAAAGATGTGGGTACAGTTAGGAGTCTAGATGCAATATTTAATTGAATTTAGATCTAGTGTTATTAAGTGTTTAAAACGACTTGTAAAACATAATTTATTCAAAATAAAATTGAAAATCTTACAAAAAGTTCCAGTACAATTAAACTAAAGATAATAATCGATTTTATCGAACTATCTATGAAATTAATAATGATAGATTGGTTATTTTGGTGGTGAAAGTCGGACATCAAAAGGTGTTTATAAGCGTCTTTAATTGGTATTTCTAAAAAGCACTAATTCCTGCAATCCCTTGCGCACCAAGTTGTTGGGTTTTTTCTAGGTCTTTAAGTGCCATTCCGCCTAAAAAGTACACAGGAATATTGAGTTTATCTACGATTTCTTTGGCTATATCCCAGCCGAGAGAAATAGTGTCTGGATGAGTTTTGGTGGTTTGTACGGGGGAGATGACAACAAAATCAGCACCCATTGTTTGAGCTTTTAGTGCTTCAGTTAGATTGTGTGTGGATACGCCCAATAGTTTATTATCAGCGCAAGGTCTTTTACTCAATTTAAGCATTTCAGTAGTGGTGAGATGCCAACCATCGCAATAGGGTTCATTGAAGGTTTTATTAATGGTATTAAGCAGTAATTTGATGTTATTTTTCTTACATTTGTTGTTAAGCTCTCTAATAAAGGAGTTATCTAACTCTATCTTGCTTCTCAGTTGAAGCAGTGTTATGTCTGAATTGAGCTTTTGATTAAATTTTCCCATCCATTCATCACTTTGGTGATTGCTTGATGGAGTGATCCAGTATTTATTGGGCAAGGTGATAGAGCTAATAAATGCTTTCATGGTGGGCAATAGTTTATAGTTATTTAATTCATCAACACTAGCCCAAGATATTGCTTGACCTTCAATACCTAAAGGCGTATTTTGGTGCTCATTTATGTTATAAATACTTAATTGAACAGCTCTATCTTCATATTTATGCATCATAGTTTTATGAAGGGTTAATTGATTAACTTGTATGCCTAATTCTTCTTTTAACTCTCTTATGATAGCCTGTTTTAGCGATTCTCCAGTTTCAATTTTGCCGCCAGGAAGCTCCCAAAAGCCACCCATAAATTGTTCTTTTTTACGTTTTGAAATGAGTATTTCTTGGTTTTTGTTGCGTAAAACACCCACAACTGTCTTGATTATTTCCATAAGTTTCTCCTGATGTAAAATAACTCTATTTTAGCATTTGAGTCTCTTTTGCAATTACAGGAAAAAATTCAACAATTAAAGCCATATAATGGGCTATTGAAGGGCAATTTAATGGGTCTAGAAAAAGAAGGGTTACGTGTGTCAAGAAAGGGTGGTATTTCTCAAGCGCCACATCCTCAAACTTTTGGTTGTGCATTAACACACCCTAATATTACTACGGACTTTTCTGAGTCATTAATAGAATTGGTAACGCCACCGTTTAGTAATGCGGTAGAAATGCTGTCTTTTTTAGAAGACACACAGCATTATTTGTATTATCATTTGCCTAAGGATCAAAACTTTTGGCCGACAAGCATGCCTTGTGCCATCCGTGGTGAAACCACCATTCCTATTGCTCAATATGGTACTTCTAACCAAGGCATGATGAAAACAATTTATCGTCAAGGGCTGGCAAATCGTTACGGCAGTGTGATGCAAATTATTGCAGGTATCCATTTTAATTATTCATTTTCTCATGAGTTTTGGCAAAAATATCAAATGTTGTTCGCTCCTACAGAGGCATTAAGGTCATTTATTGATAATAGCTATATGGGCTTAACCCGTAATATAGTGCGTTATGGTTGGATAATTCCTTATTTATTTGGCGCATCGCCTGCTGTGTGTAAATCATTTTTAAAAGGCTATCATGCTCATTCACTGATTGAGTTTAATGAGTCAACTTTGTATGAGCCTTATGCCACTTCTTTACGTATGGGGGATATTGGCTATCAGAATTTGGCTGAGAATGAGGCAGGTGTTAAGGCCAATTACAATAGTTTGAGCCATTATATAAATAGTCTTAAAGTAGGCATGCAAACCTCTTGTTCTGAGTATGAAACGATTGGTTTAAAGCGCCATGGGAAATATCAACAACTTAATGCCAATATTTTGCAGATTGAAAATGAGTATTATGCTTCTGTACGCCCAAAACCACTGGTTGAGTTAGATAAAAAGCCTCTAGATACGTTAAGTGGTAGTGGTATTGGTTATGTTGAGTTAAGATCAATAGATATCAATCAACTCTTGCCACTAGGTATCGATAAGACACAAATTTATTTTCTAGAGGCCTTTATGTTGTTTTGTTTACTTGAGACATCCTGTGTTATTTCTACCTCAGGGCAGTTTGAAATTAACACTAATGACCAATTAGTTGCCCATGAGGGACGTAACCCTAAATTAATGTTAATGCATAGAGGTAAACAGACTTCACTTCAAAAGTGGGGAAACGATATTATGACTAAAATTGAGCAATGTGCAATCTTACTAAGTGAAAGCCATCAAGTGTCTGTTCGGAATATAGCATGTCGTATTAATAATCCAGATTTAACTCCTTCTGCGATAATACTTAGCCATATGAAAGAGTGTAACAAGGGATTTTTTGATTATACTAATTTATTATCTAAGCAGTATAGAAGTGATTTTTTATCTAATACAATCAATCAAAAACACTTTGATTATTTGGATCATGAGGCAAAAATTTCATGCAAAAAGCAGCAACAGATTGAAGCCTCTGATTTAGTGGACTTTGATATATTTTTAACTGAGTATTTTAAAAATATCTAAAAAATTAATGAACAGTAGTGAAACAACAATTTGTGCATTGGCTAGTGGTGTTTGTAAAGGTGGTATTGGTGTGGTACGTGTATCAGGGCCGTTATGCAAAGTGATTGCAAAAAAAATGCTTGGATTTGTTCCCAAGCCGCGTTATGCGCATTATGGTTTATTTTTTGACCAAGAAAACGATGAAATAGATAAAGGTATTGCTCTTTTTTTCCCTAAGCCGCATTCATTTACAGGCGAAGATATATTAGAATTTCAAGGTCATGGAGGTATGAGTGTAATGTGCTGTTTATTAGAATCTGTTATATCGATGGGTGCAAAACCGGCCGATCCAGGTGAATTTTCAAAACGTGCTTTTTTAAACGGAAAAATGAACTTGGTGCAAGCAGAAGCGGTGGCAGATATGATTAATGCCAATTCAAAACGTGCCTCCAAGTCAGCATTTAGGTCTTTGTCAGGCGAGTTTTCTAATCAAGTGAATGCACTTACCAAATCTATTGTCGAACTTCGAGTTTTTGTTGAAGCGACTATTGATTTTTCAGATGAGGAAATTGATTTTTTACAGTTTGAACAAGTTAAACTTAAAGCAAAAGGTATTAAACAAGCGGTTGAAACTATTTTAAAATCTGCCACACAAGGCGTAATTTTACGAGAAGGGCTAAATGTTGTTATTGCTGGCAAGCCCAATGCTGGCAAGTCTTCATTACTGAATGCGCTCACACAAGAATCTAGCGCTATTGTGACTGATATTGCAGGTACAACACGTGATGTATTAAAAGAAACCATTTGTGTAAATGGTATGCCGCTTAATATTATTGATACAGCAGGTCTTCATGATAGTGATGATAAGATAGAAAAAGAAGGTATCAAAAGAGCGCATTTTGAAATTGAGCGTGCTGATGTAGTGTTAATGGTGTTTGATGCGCAAGATGACAAGCCAGATTTTTCAATACTGCCTAAAAATATAGATGATCAACCTTTATTGCTAATCAAAAATAAAGTGGATTTAATAAGTGGTGCTGTTAAGAAAGAAATGATTAACAATATCGTTCAATTGTCAATTTCAGCTAAGCATTCAAAAGGTATGGAGCTGTTACGAAAAGAGTTGTCCGATATTGCAGGATTAGAAGATTTTTCAGAAGGAGTTGTGCTGTCCAGAAAGCGTCATATCATTGCTCTAGAAGAATCATTAGCATCTATTGACAACGCTATTATGCAATTAGAAAATGGCGTAGTAGAGTTAATGGCTGAAGATTTGCGCTTTGCTGGTCAATTCATGGGTAGTATTACTGGAGAGTTTTCATCAGATGATTTGCTTGGTGAAATATTTTCTTCTTTTTGTATTGGGAAATAAGGGAAAATTGCCTTTTAGTTTGAAACTAAAAATATGAATATTAAAATAAAATTTTATATTTACTTTTTGGTCACGATTTTGTTCTCGCCCTTGTTGATGTATGAAGTGGTGCTTGCTTATACAATGACTAATATCGTGGATATGTTATTGATTGTCCTAATTCTGTTGGTTTATTTAGGTCTTTACTTGTCCATTCGTCAAGATTTTTTATCACCATTTAGTGATTTACAAAGTTGGATAGATGGTTATAAATCTAATCAAAGCGTACGTTTAAGCGATCATCAAAGAACCACATTTCAGCCTGTTGCAAAAGCCATTAATCATTTGATTGATGAAAATCAACATCTATATGATGACATGGAAAGCATTTTAAACAAGCAAATTCAACGTTTAAGTAAAAAATCTGCTTCTTTAGAGACACTGTATAGCGTGTCATCAAAACTTAATAAAATGCATTCGATTGACGAATTATTTACACACTTTTTACATATTTTTATTAATATGATTGGCGCTTCATCAGGTGCTGCACGCAGTTTATCTGACGATGGTCAGCTCCATCTGGTTGCGACACAAGGTGTTATTGATAGACAAGGTCAGGTGACAGATGTATTAAGTGCAGATTGTTTTTGTGGCGAAATCGCTATGGCAAGTGATACTTATGTGCAATTTAGTGTACATACTTGTGCACAATGCGTTGGTAAAAAATCTCAAACCAAAGCAAGTGTTGGTACGATATTTATTCCACTTAAGTATCATGGAAAAACACTGGGCACTTTTAATTTATTTTTTGATACATTGCCCTCACTGACTTTTGATGAACGTGCGCTTCTTAGTTCTATTGCTGAAAATATCGCTATTGCATTAGATAAAGCCCGCCTAGATGCTCAAACCAAACGCATGGAATTGTCACAAGAACGTTTATTTTTATCACAAGAGATACATGATTCATTAGCTCAAACTATTTACAGTTTAAAATTGCAAGTAACGGTACTTGGGAATATGCTTAAAACAGGCAAAAAATCTGATGCGAGTGACAAAGTATTGAGTTTACAGTCTAATATTACTCAAGCAAATCAAGAGTTGCGTGAACTGATGTGTAATTTTCGTATGCCATTAGACCCTAAAGGGATTGAGGTTTCTTTGACAAACTTACTCAATCGATTTATGTCAGAAGAAGGCATTACTACTTATTTACAAGTTGAGGGTAAGCTGCAAGTATCCCCAGAAGTAGAAATGCAAATTATGCGTATTATTCAAGAAGCATTATCTAATATACGTAAACACGCCAAAGCTCGCAATGTGCGTGTTTTGCTTTTGGTAGAACCTAATTGTCAATTGCTTATTGAGGATGATGGCATTGGATTTGAAAAAGACCAAAATGAAAGCGAAATAATGGGGAATAATATTGGCATGAATATTATGAAAGAACGAGCAATAAGAATTGGTGCTAGTATTGAAATTGAATCAGAAGTCGATGAAGGTACATGCGTTATCGTCAACCTTCCGAAATTATCATGAAAATCTATATTATTGACGACCACACTTTATTTCGTAACGGGCTCATTGCCTTATTAGAGTCTAAACAAATTAGTGCCAGTGCCGCTGCTTCTCCAGAACAAGGTTTGGCAGAAATCCCTTCTTTATCAGTGGATATTATTCTACTAGATTTACGTATGCCACAAATGTCTGGACTCGAAGTATTAAAAACGCTTAAAGAAAAAAATATCACTACACCAATTGTAATGTTAACCACCAGCACTCAAGAGTATGATTTACGTAATTGTCTTAAACATGGTGCCCAAGGTTATTTATTAAAGGATATGGATCCAGATGAGTTGGTCGATGCTTTAAATGAAGTTGTTAAAGGCTCAATTGTTGTTGCACAAGACATGACATATATACTAGCAAAAGCTCTGCGAGACGAATTAACCGATAATGAACCTTCGTTTGATTCCTTAACTAGTCGAGAAAAAGAAGTTGCCTGTCAAGTATCTAGTGGTTATAGCAATAAAGTTATTGCTAGAGAGTTAGGCATCTCCGATGGCACAGTCAAACTTCACGTTAAGTCAATTCTTAAAAAATTATCACTTAGTTCACGCGTTGAAGTGGCAGTCATGGTGACACAAAAAGACTATTGCAAATAGAGTCAATGGATGGATATCAAAAACTAGTGGCACAAGCACTAGCAACAGTGGATGAAGTGTTTCCATGGAATTTGGAAGAAGAAATTAAGCACAATACCGATTTAATATTACTAGATATTCGCGAGCAAAATGAATTTGATACGATGCACATTAAATGTTCAATTCATGTACCTAGGGGCGTACTTGAGAGCGCTTGTGTTTGGAATTATGATGACACTGTGCCCGAGTTGGCACAAGCAAGAGACCAAAATATTGTTGTAATTTGCCGCTCAGGTAATCGTAGCACACTTACAGTCTTTACTATGCAACAAATGGGTTTTACTAAGGTACGTTCATTAAAAATGGGCATTAAGGGTTGGAACGATAATGATTTTGAAATGGTGAATGTCAATCATACAATTGTTGATATTGACGAAGCCGATAAATGGCTTAATAGAGTAGTTTCAGAAGATAAATTAACTCCTTGTAAAAACAATGTTAATAACACTTGAGCCAGTGTTTTTCTTAGTATAATTCTGCACTTTCACTGTTCATAAACAATCTTTGTTTTTAATGCAAGGAAGTCGAAAAATAAAAGTTTAAAATAACGCTTGACAGATTATCAGTTAGCTGTATACTTTCGAACTTTAATTGCATCAAAAATTGCTTTGACTGTTTATGTTGTAGTTGTTCTTTAAAAAAAAACTATCAAACAACTTGTGTGGGCACTCGTACAATAAAATTGTGCAAGTGCACATTTAAAAACTAAAGCAAATAAGCTTTTAAAAAAATTGAACGTAAAGCAAATTCATTCATTTAAATATTGCTAATGTTCTAAATAGTTAGAATTGAACTGAAGAGTTTGATCCTGGCTCAGATTGAACGCTGGCGGTATGCTTAACACATGCAAGTCGAACGGAAACGATACTAGTTTACTAGTAGGCGTCGAGTGGCGGACGGGTGAGCAACGCGTAGGAATCTGCCTGATAAGTGGGGGATAGCCCGAAGAAATTCGGATTAATACCGCATAATCTCTACGGAGCAAAGGAGGCCTCTATTTATATGCTTTCGCTATCAGATGAGCCTGCGTAAGATTAGCTAGTTGGTGAGGTAAAAGCTTACCAAGGCAACGATCTTTAGCTGGTCTGAGAGGATGATCAGCCACACTGGAACTGAGACACGGTCCAGACTCCTACGGGAGGCAGCAGTGGGGAATATTGGACAATGGGCGCAAGCCTGATCCAGCAATACCGCGTGTGTGAAGAAGGCCTGAGGGTTGTAAAGCACTTTCAATTAGGAAGAAAAACTAATGGTTAATACCCATTAGTCTTGACGTTACTTTTAGAAGAAGCACCGGCTAACTCCGTGCCAGCAGCCGCGGTAATACGGAGGGTGCAAGCGTTAATCGGAATTACTGGGCGTAAAGCGTGCGTAGGTGGTTTGTTAAGTTAGATGTGAAAGCCCCGGGCTCAACCTGGGAACTGCATTTGAAACTGGCAAACTAGAGTATAGGAGGGGAAAGTGGAATTTCTGGTGTAGCGGTGAAATGCGTAGATATCAGAAGGAACATCAATGGCGAAGGCAGCTTTCTGGACAAATACTGACACTGAGGTACGAAAGCGTGGGTAGCAAACAGGATTAGATACCCTGGTAGTCCACGCCGTAAACGATGATAACTAGCCGTTGGGGGGAAGTGCCCTTTAGTGGCGAAGCTAACGCGTTAAGTTATCCGCCTGGGGAGTACGACCGCAAGGTTAAAACTCAAAGGAATTGACGGGGACCCGCACAAGCGGTGGAGCATGTGGTTTAATTCGATGCAACGCGAAGAACCTTACCTGGTCTTGACATATCGCAAACTTTTCAGAGATGGAGAGGTGCCTTCGGGAATGCGAATACAGGTGCTGCATGGCTGTCGTCAGCTCGTGTCGTGAGATGTTGGGTTAAGTCCCGTAACGAGCGCAACCCTTATCCTTATTTGCCAGTACGTCATGGTGGGAACTATAAGGAGACTGCCGGTGATAAACCGGAGGAAGGCGGGGACGACGTCAAGTCATCATGGCCCTTACGACCAGGGCTACACACGTGCTACAATGGGAAGGACAAAGGGTCGCTAAGCCGTGAGGTAGTGCTAATCTCACAAATCTTTTCGTAGTCCGGATCGGAGTCTGCAACTCGACTCCGTGAAGTCGGAATCGCTAGTAATCGTAGATCAGAACGCTACGGTGAATACGTTCCCGGGTCTTGTACACACCGCCCGTCATACCATGGGAGTGGGTTGCACCAGAAGTAGCTAGTCTAACTGTTTACAGAGGACGGTTACCACGGTGTGATTCATGACTGGGGTAAAGTCGTAACAAGGTAGCCCTACCGGAAGGTGGGGCTGGATTACCTCCTTAATAAAGAGTATGAGTGTCCACAACAAGTTGTTTGATGATTATAAAGATAAGAAGAATTACATTACACTTTTCATGATAACTTTTATAGTAATTACGTAGGATATTTTTTTATTATTCAAGGCATTTTTTTTAGTGAAGGTAGGAGTGTGGTAATAGCTATATAGCAAACTGAGTGAAGAAAATAACGTAGAAGAATGAAAAATAGACAAGTAATTTTGGGTCTGTAGCTCAGTTGGTTAGAGCGCACCCCTGATAAGGGTGAGGTCGGCGGTTCAAATCCACCCAGACCCACCAAATTTTGCGTTTTAACCATGTCAGACTTTCAATAACTTTAACACAAGCCCAGTTGAGTCTTTCTTGTAAAATACAGGATTACAATTTTTACTGTAGTCACGTAGAATGAAAAATAGACAAGTGAGGGGCCATAGCTCAGCTGGGAGAGCGCTTGCCTTGCACGCAAGAGGTCGGGAGTTCGATCCTCCCTGGCTCCACCAAATATTCTTTTATTTAAAAACTTAAACAAGACAATTTTAAATCGTTGCTTTGTTTAAGTTTTTATACCATGCCTTCGGGTATGGAGCTCTTTAACAATTTAATACATGAAGTAAAGTTTATAAATATACAATATAACAACGCGAAAGACTGTTGTGATGACAGTTTTCATTGGTGTATTGCATTGACATAACAATTTCAAAAAATATGGATTCTCATCGCTAGTGTAAAAACTAGCAATGAAGTAAAGAATTCACCGATTGTGATTTATCACAATTTGTGACTTCAGGGTGAAATACTAGCCATAACAGATACTTTAGAGTTATATGGTCAAGTGAATAAGTGCATACGATGGATGCCTTGGCATTAGAAGGCGATGAAGGACGTGATAATCTGCGATAAGCTTCGGTTAGCTGATAAATAAGCTTTAACCCGGAGATCTCCGAATGGGAAAACCCAATGGTCATAAGATCATTATCCTTAACTGAATATATAGGTTAAGGAAGCAAACCTAGGGAACTGAAACATCTAAGTACCTAGAGGAAAAGAAATCAACCGAGATTCCCTTAGTAGCGGCGAACGAACGGGGATTAGCCCTTAAGCATATTTTAAATTACTAAAATGTTCTGGAAAGTTCAACGATACAGGGTGATAGTCCCGTATAGGAAAATTTAATTTATGTGAAATCGAGTAAGGCGGCGCACGTGAAACGCTGTTTGAATATGGGGGGACCACCCTCCAAGGCTAAATACTCTCTAATGACCGATAGTGAACAAGTACCGTGAGGGAAAGGCGAAAAGAACCCCGGGAGGGGAGTGAAATAGAACCTGAAATCGTATGCATACAAGCAGTAGGAGCAGATTTATTCTGTGACTGCGTACCTTTTGTATAATGGGTCAGCGACTTACTTCTCAGTAGCAAGGTTAACCAATTAGGGGAGCCGTAGGGAAACCGAGTCTTAAATGGGCGTTTAGTTGCTGGGAGTAGACCCGAAACCGGGTGATCTATCCATGGCCAGGGTGAAGGTTAGGTAAAACTAACTGGAGGCCCGAACCCACTTATGTTGAAAAATGAGGGGATGAGTTGTGGATAGGGGTGAAAGGCCAAACAAACCCGGAGATAGCTGGTTCTCTCCGAAATCTATTTAGGTAGAGCCTCATGTATTACTGTCGGGGGTAGAGCACTGTTATGGCTAGCGGGTCGTCAAGACTTAGTAAACCATTGCAAACTCCGAATACCGACAAGTATTAGCATGGGAGACACACTGCGGGTGCTAACGTCCGTAGTGGAAAGGGAAACAACCCAGACCGTCAGCTAAGGTCCCAAAATTGTAGTTAAGTGGGAAACGATGTGAAAAGGCCCAGACAGCTAGGAGGTTGGCTTAGAAGCAGCCATTCCTTTAAAGAGTGCGTAATAGCTCACTGGTCGAGTCGGTTTGCGCGGAAGATTTAACGGGGCTAAAACTACATACCGAAGCTACGGATCGCAATAAATTGCGATGGTAGGAGAGCGTTCTGTAAGCCGTTGAAGGTGAACTGTGAAGTTTGCTGGAGGTATCAGAAGTGCGAATGCTGACATGAGTAACGATAAAGGGGGTGAAAAACCCCCTCGCCAGAAGTCCAAGGTTTCCTACGCAACGTTAATCGGCGTAGGGTTAGTCGGCCCCTAAGGCGAGGCAGAAATGCGTAGTCGATGGGAAATGGATTAATACTCCCATACTTTATATAACTGCGATGGGAAGACGGAGAAGGTTAACGCAGCTTGGCGATGGTTGTCCAGGTTCAAGCGTGTAGAGTAGGTTCTTAGGAAAATCCGGGAACCTTAGATTGAGTTCTAAGGCTCAAGGCGTGATAACGACCCCTCTTTTGGGGGAAGTGCGTGATACCATGCTTCCAGGAAAATCCTCTAAGCTTCAGGTTATATGAAACCGTACCCCAAACCGACACAGGTGGACGAGATGAGAATTCTAAGGCGCTTGAGAGAACTCGGGTGAAGGAACTAGGCAAAATGACACCGTAACTTCGGGAGAAGGTGTGCTCTTATTGGTGATTTTATTTGCTAAATGAGCTAGTAAGAGTTGAAGATACCAGGTGGCTCCGACTGTTTATTAAAAACACAGCACTCTGCAAACACGTAAGTGGACGTATAGGGTGTGACGCCTGCCCGGTGCTTGAAGGTTAATTGATGAGGTTAGGATTCGTCCGAAGCTTTTGATCGAAGCCCAAGTAAACGGCGGCCGTAACTATAACGGTCCTAAGGTAGCGAAATTCCTTGTCGGGTAAGTTCCGACCTGCACGAATGGCGTAACGAGGGCTACACTGTCTCCACCCGAGACTCAGTGAAATTGAAATTGCTGTTAAGATGCAGTATACCCGCGGCCAGACGGAAAGACCCCGTGCACCTTTACTACAGTTTTGCATTGAACTCTGATCCTACCTGTGTAGGATAGGTGGGAGGCTTTGAAACTTGAACGCTAGTTCAAGTGGAGCCATACTTGAAATACCACCCTGGCATGGTTGGGGTTCTAACCTAGGTCCATTATCTGGACCGGGGACAATGCATGGTGGGTAGTTTGACTGGGGCGGTCTCCTCCCAAAAAGTAACGGAGGAGCGCAAAGGTACCCTCAGCACGGTCGGACATCGTGCAATGAGCGCAAAGGTAAAAGGGTGCTTGACTGCAAGACTGACACGTCGAGCAGGTAGGAAACTAGGTCTTAGTGATCCGGTGGTTCTGAGTGGAAGGACCATCGCTCAACGGATAAAAGGTACGCCGGGGATAACAGGCTGATACCGCCCAAGAGTTCACATCGACGGCGGTGTTTGGCACCTCGATGTCGGCTCATCACATCCTGGGGCTGAAGCAGGTCCCAAGGGTATGGCTGTTCGCCATTTAAAGTGGTACGCGAGCTGGGTTTAGAACGTCGTGAGACAGTTCGGTCCCTATCTACCGTGGGCGTTGGAGACTTGAAGGAAGCTGTTCTTAGTACGAGAGGACCGGAATGGACACACCTCTGGTGTTTCGGTTGTGACGCCAGTCGCATTGCCGAGTAGCTATGTGTGGAAAGGATAACCGCTGAAAGCATCTAAGCGGGAAGCCCCTCCCAAGATTAGGTCTCCCTGAGCGTTAAACGCTCCTTAAGATCCCTCGAAGATTACGAGGTTGATAGGCAGGGTGTAGAAGCACGGCGACGTGTGAAGCTAACCTGTACTAATTGATCGTGAGGCTTGACCATATAACATCTAAATTATTTGAGTGAATCTGTAATTTTTGTGCTGATGTGTCATGCAATACGCTGATAAGCTATAAACTTTGTGTAATGTGTTTAATTGTTATATCTTCTGGTTTACTTGTAGCCAAGATATAAAAACTTTTTAATTTTTTTTAAAAGCCAGTTTGCCTAGCGACAATAGCGAGTGTGACCCACCTGATCCCATCCCGAACTCAGAAGTGAAACCACTTAGCGCCGATGGTAGTGTGGGGTTTCCCCATGTGAGAGTAGGACATTGCTAGGTTTTTATTTCCTAAATGGTTTTTCCTGTATATGTTGATTAATTCAATTAGTAAAATCTAGTACACTTAGCGCTAGAGATGCGGTCTATTTCTTTACCATTTTTAAAGATGACTAATATTGGGCTTTGCTGGAGATGCAGTTTTTATTTTGATAAATCGAATTTTTAAAAAAATGGGGCGAATGTTTTGCAGCCCGTATTAAGTTATCCAAAAATCAACCACTAGTAATTCATCATTTTTTTCTATTGAACGAGTTAGTTGTACACCCATTCATATAAATTATGAATGCACTCTTCGTTATAAATTAGACTTTTGCATTTAGAATGTTGTTATGCCCGCCACAATTTAGCATATTGCAATTATGTTAGCTTTGATATCATTGAGCATTATCTGGGTGGATTGGGTTTATTGCAAGTCAGGGTAGGTTGATTTGCGTTTAGATCTGGGAATTTTATTTTTTTTATTTTTTATTTGTTCAGTTTTGGATATTATTTTTTCAACTGCTACTAAATTTTTAACGCTTTTTTTGATTGATTTAAAGGCTTTTGGGGCTTGGATTTCAATAATTTGTTGGACAATCCATTCTGAATCGGCATGAGTCATGGCTTTTTTAATTTTCTCTGCAAAATATCTTAAGAAGTGATAATTAATCTTATTATTTGTAAATTCATAATTGGCGTAATCTTGAGACCTAGCATTATAAATTTGAATAAAATCCTTCCAAAATTTACCTGGGCCAATACGATCTTGTTTGTTTTCGTGAAAATAAATAGCTAATTGTTTGGTTAACTTGATAATCAATAATTGACGTTGCTTAGCATCTAATTTGTTAAATACTAATCTATCAATACACTGAATTAGAAAGCATAAGTACTCAGAAATTATGTCAAATACTTGTGCTTTTTCAATTATGAAAGCTTCGTTAATTAGATCTTCTAAATGATTTTTAGTAATACGCCACGAGTTAAATGCTAACGCACCGGCAATATCGTCAATGGTTTTAACTTGGGTTTTGTGCCAAGTGCTTTTAACTCTCATGGTACTAGTTTATACCATTATTGTGTGTACTATTCGCAGTTATAGTTCTTAAAGGAGCCTAAATCATTAACATTTTCATAACCTATTTGAATTAAATAATTTTTAGCAATTGATGAGCGAGTGCCTGTAACGCAATAAAGAATAATGACTTTGTTACGGTCGATGATTTGGTCAGCACTCATGATGGATTGTAGTGGCAGATTGATTGCATTTGGTAATGCGCCTTGGGCAAATTCGCTACTAGAACGAACATCAACTAATTGAGCACCATTAGCTAACAGTTTACAAGCATCACTACTTGAAAATGAATTAAACATAGTATAATTTTCGAAGTTAGTTTTTAAAGTCAAACCTAGTATAATTAGGCGTTTAATCTAAATTTAGGAAATAATTATATTACAATGTTAAGTAAAAAGCAATTAAGATTAAACATAAAGGCTGTTGCTGATGCCCTAAAAAAGAGACACTTTTATTTTGATGTTAACCAATTAATTGAATTAGAAAATAATAGAAAAAAAAATCAAATCGAAACTCAAAACCTGCAAAATGTACGTAATATACAGTCTAAGGCGATTGGCAAAGCCAAAGTTTCTGGAGAAGATGTCAAACCTTTATTGAAGAATATTGCAGATTTAAGTGATAAGCTAAATTTAGTAAAATCAAATTTGCAAGTAATTCAGTCTGATATTGATGCGATTGTTTTATTGATGCCAAATATTCCTCATTATTCTGTACCTTGGGGTAAGAGTGAAGAGGATAACGTTGAAGTGTCAAAATGGGGGGAACCAGGTCAGTATGATTTTGATGTAAAAGATCATGTTGATTTGGGTGAAATGTATGGGTTAGATTTTGAGACATCAGTTAAGATCTCTGGTACTAGATTTTCTGTCATGACTGGGAAAATTGCACGTCTACATCGTGCATTGACACAATTTATGTTGGATCGACATAGCGAAGTAAATGGTTATACCGAGGCTTATGTGCCTTATTTAGTAAATGCAGAATCTTTAATTGGTACGGGCCAGTTACCAAAGTTTGAAGCTGATTTATTTAAAACGTACCTGCATGGAGAGCAGGGAGAAGCCAAGACATTGTATTTGATTCCAAGCGCTGAAGTGCCTGTAACTAATATGATGCGTAATATGATTGTCAAAGAGAGCGATTTACCGCTTAAGTTTGTGGCGCATACACCTAGTTTTAGATCAGAGGCAGGTAGTTATGGACGTGATACTCGTGGCCTTATTCGTCAACATCAATTTGAAAAAGTTGAGTTGGTGCAAGTGGTTAAAGCGCAAGACTCGTATCAAGCTTTAGAGGAATTAACTGCGCACGCTGAAGGCATCTTGCAAGCATTAGAATTACCTTATAGAAAGGTCAATTTATGTACAGGGGATCTTGGTTTTTCTGCCGCTAAAACCTATGATTTAGAAGTGTGGTTACCTGGGCAAAATGCTTATCGTGAAATTTCTTCTTGTTCTTGTTTTGAGAATTTTCAGGCACGACGTTTACAATTGAGATATAAGAATGAAGAAACTAATAAGCCAGAATTATTACATACATTGAACGGTTCAGGTTTGGCGGTTGGTAGAACGTTAGTGGCCGTATTAGAAAACCATCAACAAGCCGATAGAAGTATTAAAATACCCTTTGTTTTACAAAGCTACATGGGTAGTCTAAAAGTTATTAATTAATTTTTTACATAAGGAAATAAAATGAATTTACTAGATTTAATCATTGCACCTGTATTTGCAGAAGGTTCAGTATCAGAGGGTAGTATTTCAGATCCATGGGGTGGATTGCCGTTTTTATTAGTTATGTTTGTGTTGATGTATTTTTTACTCATCAGACCACAACAAAAACGCGCCAAGGAACATAAAACGTTATTACTAACATTAAAAAAGGGCGATGAAGTTGTTACTAATGGTGGTGTGATTGGTAAAGTTATTTCTGTGGATGAATCTTTTGCAATATTGGAAATTGCTGATGGTATTGTGGTTAAGCTGCAAAAGCAAGGTATTAACCAAAAAATGCCAAAAGGCAGTGCTAAAATTTAATTAAAAGATAACCATTATGAATCATTACTCAAGGCTTAAGAATGCATTGATTATATTTGTTTTATTGCTTTCAATGTTGTACGCGTTGCCAAATATATTCGGCTCTGATTTAGCAGTTCAAGTATCAAGTGTAGGAAATACTTTGATTGTTGACCAAGATTTGAATAAAATTAAAAATGTATTAAAAGCTCAACAAATTGAGTTTAAATCTGTTGAATTAACCAATCAAAGAATTTTGGTGCGGTTTAAGGATAATACACAACAGCTTTTAGCTAAAGACGTGCTTAAGCAGGCATTAGGCCGTCGTTACGTGGTGGCGTTAAATTTAGCGCCTTCTGTGCCAGTTTGGCTGACAATCCTTGGCGGTAAAGCCATGTCGCTTGGTTTGGACCTTAGGGGCGGTGTGTATTTCTTATTAGAAGTTGATATGGAGACGGTAATTTCAGCTTTAATGAACAAAGTATATAATGAGCTTCGTGTTTTATTGCGTAAGGATAGACTATACAAGAGTATCAAGCAAGAAAATGGTAGTATTGTTATTCGTTTTAAACACGCTGAATTAAAAGACAAAGCAGCTCAGTTAATTAAATTAGAATTGGGTGATTTAGTGATGCTTGATAATAATTCGGATGAATTATCGTTAAATATAGGTATTAGCGAAAGTGCACAAAGACAAGCTAAAAAAAGTGCACTTAAACAAAATATTACAACATTGCGTAATCGAGTTAATGAGTTAGGCGTGACAGAACCAATTATTCAACAAAGCTCAGAGCGTATTATGGTCCAACTGCCAGGTGTACAAGATACAGCCAGAGCAAAAGAGATTTTAGGTACGGTGGCAACTTTAGAATTTAGACTGGTTGATGAAAAAAATGACCCACAAATTGCCATCCAATCGGGACGTGTGCCAATTGGTTCAAAACTCTATTATTTTAAAGATGGCAGCCCTTTATTGTTAAAGGATCGCGTTATCACAACGGGTGAGAATATTACGGGTGCGGCGTCTAGTATTGATCAAGAAAATAACATTCCAATGGTGAATATCACACTTGATAGTATTGGTGGTAGAGCAATGCTTAACACAACTAAAAAATACTTACATCATCGTATGGCAGTTGTCTTTATTGAAAATAAGGTTGAAACCATAATTAAAAATGGAAAAACCATTAAGAAACATACCACCACTAGAGATATTATTAATGCTGCCACAATTCAGAGTGCGTTTTCATCACGATTTCAAATTACAGGGATTGACAGTGCTCGGGAAGCTCGTAATTTAGCGTTATTATTAAGGGCAGGCTCACTCTCGGCACCAATTGAAATTATTGAGGAACGCACCATTGGCCCAAGTCTTGGTGCGGATAATATTACTAAAGGCATGACATCAGTATTGGTTGGGTTTGTTTTGGTTTTGTTATTTATGGCTATACGTTACCGTATATTTGGAATTGTGGCCAATGTGGCTTTGACATTTAATTTGGTGATGATTGTGTCTGTTTTGTCTTTATTACAAGCCACACTGACATTGCCAGGTATTGCAGGTATTGTACTCACAGTAGGTATGGCGGTAGATGCCAATGTATTAATTTTTGAGCGTATTAAAGAAGAATTGTGCGTAAATAGCAAAATTCAAAAAGCCATTTCAAACGGCTATGATAAAGCGTTACTGACCATTGCAGATGCTAATATTACAACATTAATTGCAGCATTAGTTTTATTTAGTTTTGGTACCGGGCCAATTAAAGGCTTTGCGATTACCTTGTCAATTGGTATTGTTACTTCCATGTTTACAGCCATTATTGTCTCACGTGCAATCATTAATAAAATATACGGTGGTAAAAAGTTAGAGGAGATTTCAATATGAGCTTAAAAGCACTAAACATTCCAACGATTGACTTTATTGGTAAGCGCACTTATGCCGTTATATTTTCGGTGTTATTGGTTACTGCTAGTATTGTTTCATTGACCATGAACGGATTTAAGCTAGGTATTGATTTTACTGGCGGTACTTTAATTGAAGTAGGCTATCAACAAGATGTTGATTTATCTGAGATTAGAGCCATGCTGGCTAAGGCAAATTTTAAAGGAGCCAATGTCCAATATTTTGGTTCAATTAATGAGGTTTTAATTCACCTAGAGCCACAATCAATTTCTAGTGCTAAACTAAGTTCAAAAATCATCCATTTATTAGGCGATGATGTTAATATTCGTCGAATCGAATTTGTAGGCCCTAAAGTGGGCGATGAACTCACTAATGATGGTGGTTTAGCAATGCTATATGCGTTGATTGGTATTTTGATTTATGTGACAATACGTTTTGAATATCGTTTTTCATTAGGCTCAATTGCTACCCTTATTCATGATGTTATTATTATCCTAGGTTTTTTCTCATTATTTCAAATTGAGTTTGATTTAACGGTGTTGGCTGCTATATTAGCTGTCATTGGCTATTCTTTAAATGATACTATTGTAGTGTTTGACCGAATTCGTGAAAATTTCTTATCAACACGTTATGTTGATTCTCCTAAGATTATTAATGATGCACTTAATCAAACATTATCTAGAACAATAATGACCTCTTTAACTACCTTATTGGTATTGTTAGCGCTGTTCTTTTTAGGTGGTGAAATTATCCATAATTTTGCTTTAGTATTACTAATTGGCGTGGTGGTGGGCACTTATTCTTCTATTTATGTCGCCAGTTCAATAATTCTTGCATTAGGCATTACTAAGGAAGATTTATTGCCATCTGAAAAAGAAAAGAAAGCACTTAACTCACGACCATAGTTAAGTAATATTTGAATGTTTGTTAAGAAGTTTTTTCGTTTATTGCTTGAATTTTTCAAAGACTAGGCAAGCATTTGTACCGCCAAAGCCAAAGCTATTAGACATGACTCTCTTGAGTGATTGTTTGGTTGTTGTTCGTACAATTGGTACACCTTCAGCCGCTTTATCAAGATTTTTAATATTAATAGATTCTGTCATGAAATCATTTTGTAGCATTAGTAATGAGTAAATTGACTCATTCACTCCTGCTGCACCCAATGCATGTCCGGAAAGGGATTTGGTTGAGCTTACATTTGGTATGTTATTGCCAAACACTGCTTTAATGGCGCTTAATTCTTTAATATCACCCACAGGAGTAGAAGTGCCGTGTGCATTGATATAATCAATCGGACCCTTAACGGTTGAAATGGCAAGTTGCATACAACGTTTAGCACCTTGACCTGACGGTGCAACCATATCATAGCCATCAGACGATGCGCCATAGCCTGTGAGTTCTGCAAGAATGATTGCACCTCTAGCTTGTGCATATTCTAATGATTCAAGTACTAACGCACCACCACCACCAGAAATAACAAAACCATCACGATTCGTATCAAAGGCACGAGAAGCGCTTGAAGGGGTTTGGTTGTATTTAGAAGATAAAGCGCCCATTGCATCAAATAACATGGTGAGCGACCAGTTTAGCTCTTCACCACCACCAGCAAACATCACATCTTGTTTGCCCATTTGAATTTGTTCCATAGCATTGCCAATACAGTGTGTAGAGGTTGAGCATGCAGAGCTAATTGAATAATTAATGCCCTTAATTTTGAACAGGGTTGAAAGACAAGCTGAAGTTGTAGAGCCCATCGTGCGTGGTACGCGATAAGGGCCGACTCGTTTAATGCCTTTTTTCCTTAAGATGTCGGCTGCTTCTACTACATTTTGGTTGCTAGCGCCACCAGAACCCATGATAAGTCCAGTACGTTCATTTGATGTTTGTTCAGGTGTTAATCCTGATTGTTTAATTGCTTCATCCAGGGCAACTGCATTATAAATGGCAGCATCAGCCATGAAGCGTTTCATTTTTCTGTCAATAACTTCACTAGAATCTAATTCAGCAATGGCGCCAGAGACGTGTGAACGAAGCCCCATTTGCGCTTGGTTTTCATCAAATTTAATGCCTGATTTTGCCGTTTTTAAAGAGGTTAAAACCTCCATGCAGTTTGCACCCAAACTAGAAATAATTCCCATTCCTGTGACAACAACTCTGTTCATTACATTTTTCTAGTATCTGCGAATAATCCAACCTTAAGGTTGGTGGCTTCGTAAGTGATTTTTCCATCCACTTCCATGGTTGCATCAGCAACACCCATGTACAATTTGCGTGCAATAACGCGTGATAAGTCAATTTTATAGGTGATTTTCTTTGCACTGGGCAATACTTGACCGACAAATTTAATATTGCCAGCGCCAAGCGCACGACCACGGCCACGACCACCTAACCAGCCTAGATAAAAGCCAATTAATTGCCACATAGCATCTAACCCTAAACAGCCAGGCATAACTGGATCTTCATTAAAGTGACATTCAAAAAACCATAAATAAGGGTTAATGTCTAATTCGGCAATAACCCCACCTTTGCCATATTCGCCACCCTTACTAGAGATATGGCTAATGCGATCAAACATCAACATTGGTGGCTTTGGCAGTTGAGCGTTGCCTGGCCCAAATAATTTACCATTGCCACATTTAATTAATTCATCATAGGAAAAAGAATTTTGCATTGTGTTTTATGTAAAAATTTTTCCTAGATTATACCACTGTCTGCTTAATGTCAGTAATGATGTCTTTAATGTCTTCTAGACCAACGGATATTCTGATTAATCCATCAGTTATATGAGCATCAAGTCTTTCTTCATCGGTTAAGCGTCCGTGTGTTGTGGTTGCTGGATGGGTGATTGTAGATTTCGTATCACCTAAATTAGCAGTAATGGAAAGTATGTTGGTGGCGTTGATTATTTTAAAGGCTGACTTTTTCCCACCTTTAATTTCAAACGATACAATACCACCAAAACCAGATTGTTGGGATTTGACTAAGTTGTAATCATGGTGCGAAGGTAAACCTAAATAATAGACTTTTTCTATCTGATCTTGGGCTTCAAGCCAGAAGGCAAGTTTAAGTGCATTGTCTGAGTGCGCTCTCATTCTAAGACTTAGGGTGTCTAGCCCTTTAAGCATAATCCAGGCGTTAAAAGCACTTAAACTCGGGCCTGTAGTGCGCACAAATCCACGAACTTGTTCAATAATATTAACATTTCCGACTACGGCGCCCGCTAGGCATCTGCCTTGACCATCAATATATTTAGTGGCTGAGTGAATCACAATATCAGCGCCTAAGGCAATAGGATTTTGTAGCGCAGGGCTTAAAATTGTATTGTCAACCGTCAAAAGAATATGATTGGCTTTTGATATTTTACTAAGCATAGCAATATCTACAACCTCACCCAGTGGATTAGATGGTGTTTCAAGTAAAAAAAGTTTTGTGTTGTTTTTTACTGAATCTTCCCATGCTGACAAATCAGATAAATCTACAAAATTAATATCAATATTAAATTTAGTAATAATGGTGTTTAGTAACACAATTGAGGTGCCAAACATATTACGAGAAGCAACAATATGATCACCTGATTTAAGCAGCGCCATGATGGTGGCAAAGATTGCTGCCATGCCAGATGAAGTTGCAACACATGCTTGTGCACCTTCAAGTGCGGCTAATTTTTTTTCAAAAGCGTCTACTGTAGGGTTTGTAAAACGTGAATATACATTTCCAGGCTCATTTTTAGAAAAGCAGTTGGCTGCCTGTTCAGCTGAATCAAAAACAAAACTAGAGGTTAAAAATATTGCTTCAGAATGCTCCTGTTCAGTGGTGGTTCGGTACCCTGTGCGTATGGCTTTGGTATTGAATTTTGTGTTCATTTATTTTAGAAATTTTTTTGTGATGATTCTAACAACATCTACCGTACTTATCCAATGTTGAAAAACAAGTTGCTAAATCTTGCGGTAAAATTATATTTTTTATATAAAAAATATAATTTTACTCTTTCTTCCCTTATTAGATAACGCATATCTTAACCTATGATGGAAATTTGCGTTCCAACAGTTATAAATGAAGGGAAAAATTTGTTTTTCACTATTATGCCTAGACTTTCTAAATTATATTAAATTCTGATTAATATTTCTACCATTTTTTATTCCATTCAAATTTTTGAAAACTTTTTATGAAAAAAAAGATATTACTACTTTGGTAATTTATTTTAAAATTTTATTATGTTTTTTGTAAAACTGCCTATTATTTTTTATGTATTTCTTTTTCAATTTGTAAATTCTATTTCTTTTTCTTGCATGCCTTAGTAATAATTTTAATTATTCGTCTTTCTTTTTAAGAATTCTATCAAAACCACCTTTAAATTTATTGTTGTATAAAATGTTCTTTTTAAAATGGATAGGTTACACCGAGCTCCATGCTCTAAATTGGCATATGTAGAAATTCTTTCTATAATTCAATAACTTTAATTTTTTTAAGATTAATTGAAATTAGCTAGTCCAAATTTAGAATTTATAATAAACAATATTTTTCTGTATTGTTAAATTTTTGTATAGTTATGGGGATGTATATTTTTATCAATTGTACACTTCAATTCTATTAATTTATTTTTTATGTGTTAATTGTTTCCTTATTATCATGACTAATAATGTTTCTAACATTTCAATAATATATTTGAATAAGTTTCTATTTTTTATCATTTAAACCTTGTTGATTACCTGCTTTAGAAAAAGGTTGGCAACAAAAAATCAGCATAAAATATCGTGCTTTGGTATGTTTTTTATGAATGTCAGTTTTTTCATAAAGTTTTTGTAAATTCAGTTTAATTTTACTTGTAAACATACCATTTGTGTCTTAGATTTTCTAAAACCATATGAAAACCGCTAAGTTCTGCAAATAAATCTATGAACTTCATTGAAGTTTTTGAATTTTTTACTATTAAAGCTTGTAAGAGGTTTTATTATTCTTACTCTATTGAACATAACACCTTTAATTTTGTCTGTTCTTTTGTTAATAAATCAGTTATTGTGTATGTTACAGTTGGATTAATAAAGACTCAATAATTATATCGTCCATAATCTGAATTATACCACCTTACCTTTACTCATTATCTTTTAAATTTACATTGTGTCAATACGATTAAGCTTCCTGGCTTATCATCAATTTTTTTCTAAAATACAAAATAACAGTACCCATCTCTTTCTTGTATGCTACTATCATTTTTCAATTTTCTATGAAAAACTTCACCCATTTTACTTGTCAATGTTTCTATGGAGAATGGGTTATTTCTAGACTAATCACAAAACTCATACTCTGGGTTATTACAAAATAAAAAAAATAGAGCTTTAGCGACAATTTTTTCAGAAAAGTAACTATTTTTTATGCTCATCATTTCCCTCATAATGGATAAACACAATAGGCATCCTTACTTTAATTCAATTTTTTGAATTGTGTCATCAAAAAACAAATACTGTATCCAAAAAAATTAAGTATTTTTTTAATGTCGCAGTTTTTATTGTTAATTTACTGCGTAATTTATGTTTAGAAATATATGAGTTATCAAGTAAGTCTTACTCTTATTCTATATTAAAATTCATTATTAGTTTCCAAATTTACTATTAATATCGTTAACAATATTTTTTAATTTTTTACCTTCATCGGAAGTAATAATACTGCTTATGTCCATTAGATTGGATAATTTATTAATACCTATTAACTCTCTACCTATCATGTCATAAGTATTATCAACATTTAAAGTTTCTTTTAAAATATTAAAATCTTAGCCCTTTGGAATTAGTTTTTCAACATTTTTACAGCTTTTTAATCCTAAATTTTTTAATTAACTCTTATCCAGTTACTGTAAAAAAGAAAATCTTTTTGAAACTTTCATCATCACCCTATAATATTTCTATTAAGCAGTAACACCTATAAGTTTGTTTTACTGAATTTCTTCTATCTCCAATAGACTTTTGAATTTCATAAATAGATAGGTTTTTATCATACTTAAAAAATACAATAAATTTAGCCCTCTCATAAATATTCTATTTTCTGACACCTAATGAATAATGCACTTCTAAAAAAATCTAAAATATCATTTCTTTTCGGATAAAGTAACAGGTAGTTTTTTAGAATCTTTTCTAAAGGTGTCAGTAACGGCATACTTTAATTTAATATTCCTTGAATTGTAGAAGGTTTTCTATTGCCTTCAACAACTATGTGTTCACTATTTTTATTTTCACTGTGCTGATCTTAAAAAATTCACTATCTTTGGGAATAACAACTATTAGGCTCTGCTTAAAAATATCCGCTCTCTAACATAGAGAGTACTAACTTATCTAAGTCATGTGCATTTTTTTATATTTTCTTACTATTTACTCTTATGAGTTTTAGCTTAATTTTGTTCATAATTAAGTTATTTTTTAGATGCTGTTTACTCTACGTCATTACCAATCAATTCAGAGGCTTCAAAGGTGTTATTTCCCTCTTTCTCAAGATTACCTCGTAAAAATTTAATATGTTCAAGATAATTTTTATCAATATCATCGGTTACATATTGACCATTAAAACAAGAGCAATCAAACGTGGTAATTTCTTTGTTACCTTGTTGTACGCACCAAATTAAATCATCTAAATCTTGATAAATTAGTTTGTCTACACCAATGGCTTTGCAGATTTGATTGGTGTCTCTATCGTGAGCAATAAATTCTTTGTTGCTAGCCATATCAATACCATATACATTTGGATGGCGCACGGCAGGCGCGGCTGAGGCGAAAAACACTTTATTAGCGCCAGCATCGCGAGCCATTTGTACGATTTGTTCACTGGTTGTGCCACGTACAATGGAATCATCAACTAATAATACATTTTTTCCTTTAAATTCAAGCTCAATTGTGCTGAGTTTTTGACGCACAGATTTTTTTCTCTGCTTTTGCCCTGGCATGATAAAAGTACGGGCAATATATCGATTTTTAATTAAGCCTTCACTGTATTTAACGTCTAATTTATGTGCCAGTTGTAAAGCAGCTACTCTAGAGGTGTCAGGAATAGGAATAACGACATCGATATCATTAATATCCCATTCTTTACGAATTTTTATAGCTAACCTTTCTCCCATTCTTAAACGAGATTTGTACACGGAAATATTATCAATGACCGAATCTGGACGGGCAAAATAAACAAATTCAAAGATGCAAGGTGAGTGCTTGGGGTTTTCCGCACATTGTTTAATAAATGTATTGCCTGCCCTGTCAATAACGACTGTTTCACCTGGTTTGATATCTTGAATAATTTCATAACCAAGTGCACTAAGCGCTACGCTTTCAGAGGCTAGCATATATTTAGTACCGCCTTTAGTGGTGCGTTTACCAAGGATTAATGGGCGAATACCATTAGGATCTCTAAAACCAAAAATACCATATCCAGGAATCATGCCAATAGTTGCATAAGCACCGCGTACACGCTTGTGTACTTGTTTAACAGAGTTAAAAATATCAGTTTCGTTAATGCGTTGTTTTTGTAATTTGGTTAATTCACTGGCAAATACATTTAGCAAAATTTCTGAATCAGAGTTGGTGTTGATATGACGAAGGTCTTGCTCAAATAGTTCTTGAGCTAATTGTTCAGTGTTGGTTAAGTTGCCGTTATGTGCAAACGCAATGCCGTATGGCGAATTAACATAAAAAGGCTGTGCTTCTGCATTGGATGAGCTACCTGCGGTAGGATAACGGACATGGCCAATGCCCATATCGCCTAACAATTGCGTCATATGTTTAGTTCTAAAGACATTTCTAACCAGACCATTTGACTTACGCATATAAAAGCGCCCTTTATGAGAAGTAACAATACCTGCTGCGTCTTGACCGCGATGCTGTAAAATAGTCAGTGCATCATAAATATAAACAGCTGTATCTTTTTTAGTGGTAGATAAAATGCCAACGATGCCACACATAAGTTATTTCCTAATTGTTTTCAATAAATAATAAGTATTGTGATAGCTTAGGTTTAATGTTTGAAGCTATATTTTGAAAGGTTCTTAAAGCACCATGAGCCTCAATCCAATAATATTTTTGTGAAACCAGGCTGATACTTTGTAATACAAATATCATGATTAAAATTGTCAAACTACCCTTGATTAAGCCCACAATTGAGCCTAGTAAATTGTTTTGAGTGCTATTGATATTTCTGGCATTAAGCTTAATGTCGGTTACTTGCAAAATTTTAAGTATTTTTTTAAAAAAAGGCGATAAGAAACAAGGTTTTGCTTCATCAATAGAAATATTTAGCACACTTGATATAAAAATTAAAACACCAAAGGTAAAGGCAAATACAATTGAAAATGACAAGCCAATGCGAATAGATTCATTGCTAATCAGTATTTCCAAAATATCCAGCCTAGACACAACCTCTAAGTAATACCAACTAAACATTGCGATTGCCACTAAAATAACCATCAGCGTAAACAACTTATTCAGTATACAAGGATTATCAATGGTTGATGACAAATGTGTTAATTTGTAAATCACTTTTTTGATGATCACAACACCAATAAAAATTATTCCAAATGAGATGGCTAAATGAGATTGGTGTGATAATATTAGCCAAGTGATGAGTGGCTTTGTGGCCAATGTTTGGTAAAACAGCCACGCAATTAAAATGGCCAACAATAAAAATCCTAAATTGATGAGCTCTTTTGCCATGCCACGTTTAAAGCCTAATACTAGGAATATTGTTAAAATAGCAATGACTATCCAGTCGGACCAAACTAAGTGTTCAATTATAGTCCAAATATCGGCAAAAAACTCATTCATCAAATCCCTCCTATGGGTGCTTGCAATTAATTATAATTTTACAAGATTTATTCTTCTTCATTTTTTTTAAATGGTGTCAATATTTTCAATGCATCAGCAATAACATGAAATGATCCAAAAATAACAATACGCTGATGTTGATTGTCATTAAGCCCTTGATTAATAGCATCTTGCATATTATCGCAAACGCGTATATTTTGTGTCAAATCAAACTGGTTGCTAAGTGCTTTCATGCCTATTGCCCGACTAACATTAAGTGGCACTAACAGCCACTGATCAATAATCACACTAATTTTATTAATCATCAAACCAATATTTTTATCTTCTAAGGCTGAAAATATGGCGATAGTAGAACATTTTTGCTTTGCTAGTTCTGCTGATAATACTTTAACGGCAGCCGCATTATGCGCAACATCAAAAATAACGGTTTTATTATTAATGATTTTTATTTGAAATCTAGCATCAAGTTGTGTACATTTAATGCCTGTTTCAATTTCAATAGTGCTAATTGGCAATGTTTTATGCAATTTTTGCACAGTAAGTATTGCAGTGGCTGCATTTTGCTGTTGGTGCTTGCCAATTAAGCCAATACTACCTGTGTATCTTTGTTTGACGAATTCTAGTTGTGCCTTAATTTGATGAGCATATTGACTAATTGAAGCGGGTGGATTGATATCAGCACAAATACAAGGTATATTTTTGCGCATGATGCCTGCTTTTTCAAACCCAATTAATTCACGAGTATCACCCAAATAATCCACATGATCAATGTCAATATTAGTAATAATACTCACGTCATTATCAACAATATTAACCGAGTCTAGCCGACCACCTAGCCCCACTTCTAATATAGCTATATTAACTTTTTCTAGTTCAAAAATAATTAGTGCAGCTAAAGTTGAAAATTCAAAATAAGTGAGTGTGGTTTTACCTCTAATTTGCTCTATTTTATTAAATGCTGAGCAAATTTGCTCATCAGTGGCTTGCGCGTCATTAATTACAAAACGTTCGTTGTATTTAAGAATATGTGGTGAGCTAAATTTGGCAACTTTAAAGTTTGATTGTTGGTAAATACCATTAATAAAAGCAGCGGTAGAGCCCTTACCATTTGTGCCAGCAACCGTGATTACTTTAAAAGAAATACCTTTTGGAAAAAGCTTTTGATAAACTTTTGTAACACGTTCCAGTCCTAAATCAATCTTCTTAAAATGTAGATTTTTTTGAAAATTTAGCCAATCATCTAAAGTGTTTAGTCTTCCCAAAATTCACCCTCAATGGTGTTGTCTTTATTATGTTGTTTAGGGTGAGTATTTTGGGTTTTTTGAAAAAAACCAGAACGATTTTTACTAAATATTTTTTTTGCATTTTTTTTCAAAATTTGATTAATAAAATAGGTCCTTGAAAAAGGTAACAAACCTAAAAGCCCAATCGTATCAGTAATAAAACCAGGAGTTAATAATAATACACCTGATGCCAAAATTACCACACCCTCAAACATTTCAAAGACAGGCGGTTGACCATTTACGATTGCATTTTGCGCTTTAGCCATTGTTGACCAGCCCTGTTGTTTTAATAAAAAAGATCCAATGAGCGCAGTGATGATGACTAATAAAACTGTTGAAAGTCCACCAATAGCATCACCTACTGAGGCAAGCACATAAATTTCAAGCAAAGTCATTACTACAAATATTGTAAAAACCATATTATTTCTCGTTTTTAAAAATTAAATCCAAAACGTCGTGTCCCGGCCTATGGCTTCGTCGTTCAAACTTAGTAATGGGTCGATGTCCAGGTCTTAGCGAATAGATAGGGTCGTTTTGTGTGTTTTTAAAGTGGAGGTGATTTTTTAAGGCATTCATCATCGTAGTAACATAACGCACCCAATCAGTCGCTATATGGATTTTTCCATTATGTATTATTGTTTTTGACAATAAATCTAAAAATGCAGTTTGCACTAGTCGGAGTTTATGGTATTTTTTCTTATACCATGGACCAGATAAAAACAGCTGAAAACTATCAAAATTATTGTCTTTTGTATGCGCATCTACTTGAATAATTTTAAGATTGCTTAATTGATATTTATGTGTTTTATTAATTAGCCTATTAATACTTGTCTCGTATATTTCAATGTCTAAAAAATTTATATCAGGCATATTAATTGCTATTTTCAGTAAACTATCACCATTGTCAAAATCAATTTTTTGTTGTTTGACGAACAAAGCATCTAAATTGATTTTATCTTTGGATAAATCCAACCTCATAATTTGTGCTAAAATTCAGTCAACCCCCCAGTTTTTTACTCAAGTGTTAACATGCTAGAATAGCGTACAAAAATTTGAATTCTTCTTTGGTTTGTCAAAATATTAGCAAAAATAATAAACAGTATTTAGTTGGACTGTTACCAAAAAAATAAAATAACAAATTTTTATAAAAAGTTATTCATGAATAACACGACGTTATTTTACCGTTTGACAGTTAAATAATACACGGTATATTCACAAGTTTTAAATATAATGAACGAGTTCCTACTTATTGTTATTACAACGGTTTTTCGTATCTAAAATAAATATGGACGAAATTGTTTATGGTAGGTTGAAGAGAATCGAACAGACTTTTTAAAGCTAATAAGCTCTTGTCTCCTTTTATGGATAAATGAGATCTACTACCTTATAGGTAGTAGATTTTTACTCTTATGTCACATAAAATTAATACAGTTACAGAACTATTAATGTTAGCATTAAGTGGTTTTAACCAAGTTATTTGTGTCGAGCTTGATGAAATAAACTGTAATCATCGAGCTTTGCTATTCAAACTTGTAAGATATGGGAATAATATGCGTCATAATCTCTCCACAATACATCACTTAATTACTAATTTAACAATGTTGAACCAATCAATTAATATTTAACACTACCACTGCTCCGAGCAACTCAGTCTTTAGAAATATTAAGAGTTCAAATGTCGCTATTAAATCAAGGCCTCTTGTTTTTATCACTTTGTATTTTCTTTGTTTAAACTATTGGTAGTTATGTATTTAATGTAGAATTATGATTATTGGCGTAGTCATTAAAAGCAATCAATATTGACAGTAGAATAAATTTCTTTATAAATTATAATTTATAATAAGTGGCGCATGGTCTGA
Source organism: Candidatus Ruthia magnifica str. Cm (Calyptogena magnifica) (assembly GCF_000015105.1). Classification (NCBI taxonomy): domain Bacteria; kingdom Pseudomonadati; phylum Pseudomonadota; class Gammaproteobacteria; family Pseudothioglobaceae (SeqCode); genus Candidatus Ruthturnera; species Candidatus Ruthturnera calyptogenae. The sequence continues at coordinate 1,060,351 of NC_008610.1, read as the reverse complement.
AAAACGCTCGTCTTTATAAATGCTGACACTTTTAATAGTGTCTTTGAGATTCGGTGTGAGGATTTGATAATCAATACGCCAGCCAACATTATTCGCCCATGCTTGACCACGATTACTCCACCAAGTATATTGCCTCTCTTCTTGATTGACTTCACGAAAGCTGTCAATAAAACCAACTTCAAAAAACAACTCGTCCAACCAAGCACGTTCTTTTGGTAAGCATCCTGAATTTTTCTGATTGGCTTTCCAGTTTTTAATATCTCTTTCTTGATGTACAATATTCATATCACCACAAATAATTACCTTGCGTCCGCTTATCTTAATTTCTTGTAAGTAAGGCATAAATCGCTCAGTTAAAAACGCCATTTTTAAATCTTGACGTTTTTGTTTGACACTACCTGAATGTATGTAAATTGAAATAACTGACAAATCTTCGAAGTCAGCTCGAATAAATCGCCCTTCAAAATTAATGTTTTCCCATGGGCTTTTTTTAATGACTTGAATGGGGACTTGTTTGGTAAAGATTGCTGTTCCAGAATAGCCTTTTTTCTTGGCAGATTGGTAATAGCAATGGTATTCTTTTGGATAAAATCGCTCATCCAATTGGTTTTCTTGTGCTTTGGTTTCTTGCAAGCAAATCACATCTGCATTTTGGATTTTGATCCAATCAAAAAAACCTTTTTGTTCAGCGGCACGAATCCCGTTAACATTAGCCGTTATAATTCTTTTCATCGAAATAATTTTATAGGAAAACCCATGAAACAGTATCAAAAAGATTTTGTAGATTTTATGTTGGGCAGTGGTGCGCTTAAATTTGGTGAATTCACCTTAAAATCTGGTCGTGTTAGCCCTTATTTTTTTAATACTGGGGCATTTAATACGGGTCAACACCTTTCTCAACTGGGTAAATTTTACGCGACAGCGATTGAAAATAGCATCTTAGATTTTGATGTTTTGTTTGGTCTAGCTTACAAAGGTATTCCACTTGTAACTGCAACTACTATAGCACTTAATGATGGTTTTAGTAAAAACGTGCCTTATAGTTTTAATCGCAAAGAGGTCAAAATACACGGCGAAGGCGGAGATATTGTTGGTCACCAACTTGAGGGTAATATTTTAATTATTGACGATGTCATCACGGTAGGTACTGCTATTATCGAGGCGATGAGTATTATTAAAGCAAATGGTGCAACTGCCAAGGGTGTGATTGTAGCGGTTGACCGTCAGGAAAAAGGCAAGGGTGAACAATCTACTATTCAGGAAGTTGAGCAGAATTTTGGGCTTTCAGTTTTAAGTATTATTAATTTATCGCACTTGGTTGATTATTTAAAGCAAGGCAATGACCATGCGTTAATTGAGCGCATTGAGGTGTATCGAGATTGTTATGGTGTTTAGGGTTAAAGCAACTACCACTAGTTTTAATGAATGTGGTGTGCTGATCCCATACTGACAATGCAAAGCGTTTTGCTGATTTTTTGAGTGTGATTAGGTACTATAAAATCATGGTTTAAAATTTTGTTGTCTTAAAGTTTAGAGATATGGGTGGCGCTAAGTTCTATCTTCTTTGTCATTTTGAATGATTTGTGACGTATAAACTTGAGAAATTTTATTTTATTGATAGTGTTTGTTTTGATTCGTTAGGATATTTATCTACAGTCTTCAGAGGTAAAATTCAACTATGGTAGTTTGATAGTCAGTATCTTTAAAATGATGGATTTTTTCACACCAAAAGTGGTAAACGTAGTTATTAATAAAAAGTTTCAACTAGGTGGATTTTTTGTTGGCTCGAAATAAATTGGCAATTTTTATGAAAATAAGCTTAATACCACATCAAACTAATATAGCTAAACATTAGCCTACGTCGAATGTAAACGCAGTTATTTGGATGAGTGGTATAGGGCCTATGATTTTAATGGTGGAGGGATAGGGATTTGAACCCTAGAAGGGCATTAACCCTTGCCGGTTTTCAAGACCGGTGCATTCAGCCGCTCTGCCATCCCTCCAACTACGAGTATAATACAGTCTGTTCAAGTAATAGTAAATAGGGCTTTTGTATAATTTAGTTTTGAAAGTTGAATAATTTTAAGTATAATCCCCTTTTTAGATTTTTTGATAGGTTGATTATGGCGAAGGTATGTGTGGTTACGGGTAAGCGACCAATAAGTGGTAACAATGTATCTCATGCGAATAATAGAACGCGTCGTCGTTTTTATCCAAACCTTCATACGCATCGCTTTTGGGTGGAAAATGAAAATCGTTTTGTTAAATTAAAGCTATCAGCGAAAGGATTGCGCATTATCGATAAAAAAGGTATTGACACTGTATTAGCAAAAATTCGTATACGTGGCGAAAAGGTTTAGGAGTTAGTTATGAGAGAGAAAATTAGATTAGTATCATCAGCCAAAACAGGCCATTTTTATACAACGACTAAAAATAAGCGTCTTCATCCAGAAAAGATAGAGATTAAAAAGTTTGATCCAGTTGTTAGAAAGCACGTAGTGTACAAAGAAGCAAAAATTAAGTAATTTACTTTCATTAAATTTTAATAAAAAGCCATTTTTGTAACTTTTTTGTTGGCTATGAGTTTAAGATGATTTCTGGTGATACATTATTTTCCTCATTTTTGTATTCATCTAATTGGTTAAAATTTAGATTTTGATAAATTTGTGTTTCCATTGGTTTGATGTCCTTTATTGCTTGTTGATATTCTGTTCTTGTTGGAATGTGTCCTAGTTTAGCGGTAATTGCTGCTACTTCAGCAGAAGATAAATAGACATCGGCATTATCGCCTAAACGATTAGGGAAGTTGCGTGTTGAGGTAGATATCACTGTAGCATTGTCTTTGACTCGTGCTTGGTTGCCCATGCATAAAGAACAACCAGGAATTTCGGTATGTTTGGTCAGTTTGTTAAATGTATCGTATACACCTTCTGCCCTAAGTTGCGTTTCGTCCATTCGGGTGGGTGGCGCAATCCATAATTCGGTTATTAGCTCTGACTTGTCCTTTAATAGTTGTGCAGCTACCCTAAAGTGACCAATATTGGTCATGCAAGAGCCAATAAAGACTTCATCAATTTTGGTATTGGCTACTTCTGAAAGTAGTTTGACATCATCTGGATCATTCGGACACGCTAAAATTGGCTCTTTGATTTCATCAAGATTAATTTCAATCATTGCGGCATATTCACAATCTACATCTGCCATCAATAATTCTGGCATATCTAGCCACTTTTTCATGGCCTGAATTCGTCTAGCGAGAGTTTTTTTATCCTCATAGCCCTTATTAATCATCGAAGATAATAAAGCAATATTAGAGTTTAGATATTCTATTACAGGTTCTTTATTTAGCTTAATTGTGCAACCATTGGCAGAGCGCTCTGCAGAAGCATCAGCCAGTTCAAATGCTTGCTCTACTTTTAAATCACTCAATCCTTCAATCTCTAAAATACGACCTGAGAAGATATTTTTCTTGGTAGATTTTTTAACTGTTAATAAGCTCTTTTGTATGGCTGTATACGGGATTGAATTGACTAAATCTCTTAAAGTAATTCCTGGTTGTATTGTACCAGTAAAGCGTACCAAAACAGATTCAGGCATGTTCAATGGCAATACGCCAAGTGAAGCGCCAAAAGCAACTAGCCCAGACCCGGCTGGGAAACTAATACCAATAGGAAAGCGCGTATGGGAATCACCACCTGTACCTACTGTGTCAGGTAATAACATACGATTAAGCCATGAATGAATAATACCATCACCTGGCTTGAGTGACACACCGCCACGTGAGTGTATAAAATCAGGTAGTGAATGCTGTAGTTCTAAATCAATAGGTTTAGGATAAGCAGCTGTATGGCAAAAACTTTGCATGACTAAATCAGCTGAAAATCCAAGACAGGCTAATTCTTTTAATTCGTCGCGTGTCATTGCCCCTGTAGTGTCCTGAGAGCCTATGCTAGACATATGTGGCTCGCAATAAGTGCCTGGACGAATGCCATCTACACTGCAAGCTTTGCCGACAATTTTTTGTGCCAATGTGTAACCAATATTATTCTGGGTAACGTCTTTTGGACGTAAGAAAGTAGTTGAGATGGGTAAGCCTAGGTCTTGACGAGTTCTATCAGTTAAGCCTCTGCCAATAATAAGCGGAATTCGCCCTCCTGCACGCACTTCATCAGATAGGGTGGTTGGCGAAAGTTCAAAAGTTGAAATGGTTTCATTATTGCTATCGGTAATTTTTCCCTCAAATGGATAAATTGTGATTTCATTACCCATTTGCATTTTGGTAACGTCGCACTCAATTGGCAAGGCTCCAGAATCTTGGGCAGTATTAAAAAATATTGGTGCGATTTTACCGCCCAATAGAACACCACCACTGTGCTTATTGGGTACGTAATCAATAGCATGACCCATATGCCAAAGCACTGAGTTAATGGCAGATTTACGTGAAGAACCTGTGCCAACAATAGCACCCACAAAGACTAATGGTAGACCTTTTTGTTTGAGTTTTTTAATCATCTCAAGTGGTTTATTCATTTTTTTAATCAACATGGATTGTGCGTGCAAAGGAATGTCTGGGCGTGACCAAGCTTGTGTTGCAGGTGATAAATCATCTGTATTAATCTCGCCCTTAACACGAAAAACACTCAATTTAATTTTCTGAGGTAAGGGTGCTTTTTTGTTAAACCATTGTGCATCTGCCCAGCTATCTACAACACTCTTGGCGTAAGGGTTAGTTTGAGATTTATCAAAAATAGTTTGATATGCTCCATAAATCAATAAGGTGTTTGCCAGTGCTGTTTGTGCATTTTTTCTTGTAGCAGTAATATCCAGTAGTTCAATCAGAGGCTCAATGTTGTAACCGCCCATCATAGTGCCTAAAAGAAAAGTAGCATATGCTTGAGAAATACTAGGACAGGCTTGCTTACCTTTAGCAACACTGTTTAAAAAATTGGCTTTTATATAGGCTGATTCATCAACACCAGGCGGTATCCGATGGGTTAATAAATCAAGATAGAAAGGTGCATCATCATCCTTGATTAAATGCTCAACCATTGATTTAGTTTGTTGTGCATTTAAGGGAAGTGGTGGTAAATTGTTTTGTTGACGCTCATTAACATGTTGAAGATAGGCTGATTTCATCTAAGTCTTTGAATAAAATAATAAAGCGTATAATTTTATCATTTTATTTCTGTCTCTTTTTTGTTTTTTAATATGATGAAAAATTTGTACAGTTTTTACAAAATAATTCTATGAAACTAACCAAATTGACCGCTATATCTCCCGTTGATGGACGCTATTTTGATAAAACCAAAGTATTGAATAATATTTTTAGTGAGTTTGGCTTAATTAAATATCGTGTTCTAATTGAGATTAGATGGTTGCAAGCCATGGCAAATAATGCTGGTATAGCGGAAGTGCCGACTTTTAGTCAAGCAGTGGTTAAGTTTTTAGATAATATTGTTGCTAATTTTTCATTGGTTGATGCTCAATCAGTTAAGACGATTGAGCGCATAACCAATCATGATGTTAAAGCGGTTGAATATTTTTTGAAAGATAAAATCAAAGGCAATAGTGAGCTTGAAGCTGTTGGTGAGTTTTTTCATTTCGCTTGTACATCTGAGGATATTAACAATCTATCACATGCACTTATGTTGTTAGAAGGGCGTAATGTCATGCTAATTAAAATGCGCGAGTTATTGTCACTCATTGTTAAATTGGCGCAAGATAATGCATCAGTTTCAATGCTGTCTCGTACGCATGGGCAAACTGCCTCTCCAAGTACTGTAGGTAAAGAGATGGCTAATTTTGCTTATCGTTTGAAAAGACAAATCAAGCAACTAAAAAGTGTAAAAATTATGGGCAAGTTTAATGGTGCTGTGGGTAATTTTAATGCACATATTTGTGCTTATCCTGATTTAGATTGGCAGCAAATTTCTCAGGATTTTATTGAAAGTTTGGGTATCAATTACTCTATGTATACCACGCAAATTGAGCCTCATGATTATATTGCGGAGTATTTTCATTCAGTTAATCGTTTTAATACGATTTTGATTGATTTTTGTCGTGATATTTGGGGTTATGTTTCGCTTGGTTATTTCAAGCAAAAAACTATTACCGGTGAAGTGGGTTCATCTACCATGCCACATAAAGTCAATCCGATTGATTTTGAAAATGGTGAGGGTAATTTGGGTATTGCGAATGCACTTAATACGCACTTAGCAGATAAATTGGCGATTTCACGTTGGCAAAGGGACTTGTCTGATTCAACTGTGCTTAGAAACCTAGGTGTGAGTTGTGCACATTGCTTGGTAGCGTATGCATCCATTGTTAATGGTATTAGTAAGTTGCAGACTAATGAGGAGAAATTAACTCAGGATTTAGATAATTCATGGGAAGTATTAGCCGAGCCAATTCAAACAATGATGCGTCGTTATAGCATTGACAATCCATATGAGAAACTCAAAGATCTTACCTGTGGTCAAATGATTAGTGCGCAAGTGTTAGCAGATTTTATCAAAGATCTTGATATGCCAGATGAAGTAAAAACAGCCTTGTCTGAACTAACACCTATGACTTATACGGGTGATGCACAAAAACTAGCGAACGCAATCAAGAAACTGATATAATTTCGTGTCTTATGTTTTTTGGTATAAGCAATTAATAATACAAAAGGAGTAAAAAATTCATGGTTAAAATTAGACTAGCCCGAGGTGGAGCCAAGAAAAAACCTTTTTATTTAATTGTAGCAACAGATTCTAGAAAACGTAGAGATAGTGGTTACTACATTGAGCGACTTGGATATTTTAATCCAGTTGCTCATGGACAAGAGGTTAGACTGACTATCGAAAAAGATAGATTTGCATATTGGACATCAAAAGGTGCACAAATTTCTGATCGTGTTAAACAGCTTGTTAAAGAGTTCAAAGACCCTTCAATTTATGAAAAACGTGTTGCTACCTAACAATCAAGAGCGAAAAAGGTCGCTGAGTAATTCAGAAATTTTCACATTTGATGACAAAAGACTATTAATCGGGCAGATTAATAGTCTTTTTGGTGTTCAAGGCTGGGTAAAAATTTTCTCCCATACTCATCCAAGAGAAAATATTCTATTTTATCAGCCGTGGCATATCAATGTTGATGCTAATTGGCAAACCTTAGAGATTATTCAAGGTTGCGTGCAAGCTAAAACCATTGTGGCACAAATCAAAGATGTTTTTGATAAAGAGCAAGCTAGGGCTTATATAGGCATTGATTTGTACATTAAAAAATCACAATTACCACAACTTAAATCAGGCGAGTATTATTGGGATGATCTCATTGGTTTAGAAGTAATCAATAAAGCAAAAATTATACTTGGTAAGGTGTCCAATCTAGTTGATACTGGTTCAAACAATGTACTTGTGATTAATGGAGAGAGAGAACATTGGGTGCCTTATATTTCGCCATTTTTAATTAAAGTAGATATAGATAATCAAATTATTTTAGTTGATTGGGATGAGAATTTTTAAACAGATTGATTCAATTCAAAAGTCTAAAAAAGTTAAGTCAGAAACTGAACTGTACCTAATTTTAAAGAGTAGTTAGCGCCTATAATCTCTAATTTATTATTTTCTATAGCCTCTTTAATGATTAGTGATTGATTTTGTAATTGGTTGACAGAATTAATAGTATTAACCTTAATAGCCTTATTCATTAATTTATGATTTGGCAAATTTAGGCTAATTAAGGGAAGGATTGATGGCTTGATCCTATCAGTAATAGAATGAAGACTGCCTGATAAATATGTTTTATTAATGCACTCATCAATAGTAGCGCCAATAGCACCACAGTTAGAATGCCCTAATACCATAATCAAGGAGGCTTTAAATTTTGAGATTGCAAACTCAACACTACCCATTTGTGATGGAGCTACTATATTCCCTGCAATGCGAATAATAAATAAATCGCCAAAACTCTGATCAAAAATAGTCTCAATTGGCACTCTCGAATCAGAACAACCTACTACAATAGCAAAAGGCGCTTGATCTTGTATATTTTTTATATATCTATGGGGATGAAATTTATAATGCAATGTAGTGCCATTAACAAAGCGTTGATTGCCATCAATCAGTCTTTTTTTTGCTTGTGTTGGATTTAAATGTTTCATGTTGTAAAAACGGAGTCAAAGGTTATTTTAAAAAATAATACTCATCATTGACATCATAACGATGATAAATAGTACTGTCATAAGACTTCCAGCTTTGATAAAATCTGCTACTTTATAGCCACCAGGGCCCATAATTAAAGCATTTACTTGATGGGTGGGAATTAAAAATGAGTTTGAAGTTGCAATAGCTACTGCTAGTGCATAAACTGCAGGATTTTCTCCTACTTGAATGGCAATATTAACAGCAATCGGCACTAAGAGAATAGTCGCGCCTACATTGGACATCACCAAAGTAAAAAAAGTTGCAAGTATGACAATTGAGGTTAGTATGACCCAAGGTGCCATATCTCCAACCACTTTAACTGTTTCTTGTGCAATCCATAAAGCAGTACCAGTTTTTGATACTGCCATGCCTAGTGGAATAAGACTTGCTAATAAGAATACTGTTTTCCAAGAAACAGCACGATAGGCCTCTTCTATTTTAAGAACGCCAGATAAAATCATACCTAAGGCGCCAGTCATGAGCGCGATAGAAAGTTTAATATCAGTAAATAATACTAAAAAAAGCGCAACGGCAAAGAAAATACTTGCCCATTTAATTTTCTCAGGGCGATACTCTTCTTGTCTTGGATATTCAGAGGTGATAACAATAAAATCGGTGTTTGATTGCAACCTGTCTAAGTCAACCCAACGTGTGTAGACAATTAGTGTATCGCCTGATTGAAAGGGTATATCACGAATGCCTTCGCCTTCTTGCATGGTTTCTCCACCACGATGTAATGCCACCATGGCAATGCCATAAGTTTTGCGTAACCATATATCTCTAGCACTTTGATTAATGAGAGAAGAATTAGGTGGAATGACAATTTCTGCTGTCCCACACTCTTGTGTAGATAATAAGTTAGAGAATTTTTTAATGGTATCTGATAGTTCAAGATGAAAGCCTTGAACAAAAGCATCCAGATGTTCTTTTGTTGTCAATACACCTAAAGTCATTTGTGCTTTAATTGTAGTGCTACGCTCAACTGAGTGGTGACCAATAAATGTTCTACCCTCAGTGGTTTGTATAGCGATGATTCTGATTTTAGTAGCCGTTTCAATATCATCAAGCATCATGCCAATTAAGTTAGAGTCTTTAGGGACATTAACCTCAAATAAATCATAATCTATGTTGTAAACTTGATGAAAGTGTTCAATGGCTGATACAGATTCAGATTGGTTTTTTTTAGCTGCAGGTAAAACAAACCTTCCAACAATAACAAAATACACAATACCTGTTATAACTAATGCAATACCTATTGGGGTTACAGAGAACAATCCCCAGGTATCCATTTGTTGTCCAACTTCTAATCCCTGATTAGTGGTTAGAATTAGATCATTTAGCAAGATTAAAGGGCTAGAACCCACCATGGTTATTGTACCACCTAAAATTGCTGTAAATCCCATCGGCATTAATAGCCGTGATATTGGAATACCAGAGCGTGATGAAATACGACTCACAACAGGGATAAATAGTGCAGCTGCACCTACATTTTGCATAAAAGATGAGATAAATCCAACGGTAGAAGAGATGATTGGAATCACTCTTGGTTCAGAACTACCCCCTACTTTAAGAATAAAAGTAGCAACCTTGCCCATTAATCCTGTCTTATCTAAGCCTGCACCAATAATCATTACCGCAATAATTGACATAACTGCATTAGAAGAAAATCCATCAAACAGTCTCTGGTTATCAACCAAACCTTCTTCTAGACCCATTAAAGTATGAATCCATGGTATAGAGCTTAATCCTAAAATAATCATAATAGTAATGGAGGCTTCATCAATTTCTAACACTTCAAAAGTAAACAAATAAATTGTTAATACTAGAATGCCCAACATCCAAGAGATGGGAGTAGTTGGTGCAATTGTTGAAAGCCACACGGCAAAAATAGCAAAAATAATAGCTAAAATATTTTGTTTATTTAACATGATTTTGATTTTTTAAGCATAAAAAATAATAGAAAAAATTATACCATAATCACAACATTATTAATCATCACCAAACAAGTTTTTTACTGATTAAGTAATTTTTTAGGTCTTATTGACTACCTTCTTACTAATTTTGACAAAGCGTTGAATATAATTAATTTCTTTGTCTTGTTTACGCAAAATTGCAAAGAGTTTTTGACTAAGCCCGTTGGCGCTTATACGAATTTTTTTAACAGGCATTTTTTTAATAAATTCATCTGCCAGCCATTCTGGGAATATACAAACTCCACGTCCGAGCGTTGTCATTTGTAGTATGATCTCAATGGATTCAATTTTTTTAATATATTTGAGCTTGGTATGTGCTGGGTTTAAAAATTTTGTTAAAATATCGAGTCGTTCTAGTGGCACAGGAAAAGTAAGTAAAGTTTTATGAGCTAAGTCTTTTGGTATAATTACTTTTTTATGTGCTAGTGGGTGTTTATCAGCAACTAAAAGTACCAAATTATATTGGGTGAGTGTTTCAATGTGAATGTTTGCTTTTTTCTCTATATCAGGTGTAATTAGAATATCAATATGGTAATTGAGCAACCCTTCGTGCCCAGAAAATTGAAATTTGTTGATGATTTCTACTTCAACATTAGGCATTTTTTGCAAAAACACACCAATGACCTTTGTTAGCCACTTATAGCAAGGATAATATTCAACGCCTATACGTAAAATACCTTGGTGACCTTGTGCATAGGCTTTCAAAGTTTTCTCAGTTTGTTCTAAAATTGGCAACAATTGTTGTGCAGTTTGTAATAATAATTCACCTGCTTTTGTGAGGAGTAAATTTCTACCTTTTCGTTCCCAGAGTGTAACACCCAGTTTTTCCTCTAAGTAACGAATTTGGTGGGATAAGGCAGATTGACTCAAATATAACACATTTGCAGCGCGCGTTAAAGTGCTATTTTCATGTAATGCTTGGATGATTTTTAAATGTTTAAGCGTTATCATATATGAATATAATTCATTGTTAAGTTAAAAATAATCATTTTACTTTATATAGTAGCCCTTATATAATCTTTGACTTTAATTCAGTAGGAATCTCAATTATGGTTACAATACACAATTTGGGTTTTCCACGTATTGGTAGACATCGGGAGTTAAAATTTGCATTAGAAAAATATTGGTCAAATGCAATCTCTCAAGATGAGTTATTGCAAACTGCTAGTACATTATGCAAGCAATACTGGCAAAATCAAAATAAATTAGATTGGGTGCCAGTAGGTGATTTTTCTTTTTATGATCATGTTTTGGATATGAGTTTTTTATTAGGTAATATCCCAAAACGTGCTGAAAATTTATCAGATAATGAGCTAGATAACTATTTTCGAGTAGCGCGTGGGCGCGCCTTTATTAATGAGTCTGAGCGTACTTGTATTCAAGCGGGTGAGATGACCAAATGGTTTGACACCAATTATCACTATATTGTACCAGAATTTAGTCAAGAGACAAACTTTGCACTCCAAGCACAACGTCTGATTGCACAAATTAGACAAGCGCAAGCGCAAGGTGTAAAGGTTAAGCCTGTTGTTATTGGCCCAGTCACTTACTTATGGTTAGGCAAGTCTAAAGATAAAATCAATAAACTAGATTTATTAGACTCATTGGTTAAAGTGTATACGCAATTATTTGATGAATTGGTAAAGTTAGGCATAGAGTGGATACAGGTTGATGAACCTATTTTGGTCACAGAATTAGAAACAGATTGGCAAGTGGCGTTTAGGAAGGCTTATGATATATTGGCAAATAGTCCGATTAAATTGTTACTTGTTAGTTATTTTGGTACTTTACAGGATAATTTAAGCTTTGCTTGTGGCTTACCTATTGACGGGTTACATATTGATGCAATTAATGCAAAAGATGAGGTTCAATTGCTGATTGATAGTCTATCAGATGATAAAATTTTATCATTGGGTGTGGTAAATGGTCGTAATATTTGGAAAACAGATTTAAGTACAACCTTGTTGTGGCTAGAACCTATTCACCAGCAATTACAAAATAGATTATGGCTAGCCCCGTCTTGCTCATTATTGCACGTGCCTGTGGATTTAGACAGCGAGCAAGAACTGAATGACGATATTAAATCATGGCTTGGGTTTGCTGTGCAAAAATTAGAAGAACTAAGCTTATTAGCACAAGCACTTAATCAAGGTCAAGCAAGTGTAACTAAAGAAATAGCAAATAATATTGATGCCATTAATTCTAAAAAATATTCACCACTTGTGCATAACGCTAAAGTTAAAGAACGCATTGCTAAAGTAAATGATGAACTGGGTAATCGTCAATCTGATTATAAGAGTAGAACAAAATTGCAAAGTGAAAAATTTAACTTACCTTTATATCCAACCACGACCATTGGTTCGTTTCCACAAACGCTAGAGATTAGACAAGCCAGACACGATTATAAATTGGGTAAATTATCAGCAGAGCAATATATGCAAACGATGCGTTCTGAAATTAGGTATTGTGTGCAAGTGCAAGAACACTTGGGTTTAGATGTTTTGGTGCATGGTGAACCTGAACGTAATGACATGGTGGAATATTTTGGACAACAACTAAGTGGCTATGTATTTAGTCAATTTGGTTGGGTGCAATCTTATGGTTCGCGTTGTGTCAAGCCACCGATTATTTTTGGTGATATTTTTCGTCCAAAACCCATGACGCTAGATTGGATAACCTACGCTCAGTCACTCACTAATAAGCCTATGAAAGGCATGATTACAGGCCCTGTTACGATGTTGAATTGGTCATTTGTGCGTGATGACCAGCCAAGAGCGACAACATGTTTGCAGTTGTCTTTGGCTATTAGAGATGAGGTATTGGACCTTGAAAAATCTAATATAAATATCATTCAGATTGATGAAGCGGCATTAAGAGAGGGTTTGCCACTGCGAAAATCTCAGTGGCAAACTTATCTTGATTGGGCAATTAGGGCTTATCGAGTCAGTGCTAATGGTGTAAGTGATGAAACTCAAATTCACACACATATGTGTTATTCAGAATTTAATGATATTATTGAGGCAATAGCGCAGATGGATGCTGATGTTATCACTATTGAGACTTCTCGCTCGGACATGGAATTATTAGATATATTTGATGAGTTTGATTATCCTAATGAAATAGGCCCAGGCGTTTATGACATTCATTCTCCTAATATTCCTTCGGTTGATTCTATAGTTGAACTCATGCAAAAAGCGGCAAAGTACATCCCTATTAAAAGACTATGGGTCAATCCTGATTGTGGCTTAAAAACTAGACATTGGGATGAGGTAAATCTTGCATTAACTAATATGGTGTTAGCCAGCCAACAGCTTCGAAAAAATTGATTTATAAATTGGAGTAAAAAGCTTTAATAAAGTAAAGACCATGGGACGGGGCGGCAGGGGCGGCTTGCTTGCGCTGCTTATTATCCAGTATCTCTTTCACCCATTCAATGGATTTTTCACCTTTACCCACTTTGAGTAATGTGCCAACAATGTTGCGTACCATATGATGTAAAAAGGCATCGGCTTTTATGTCTAGTAGAATGTTGTCATCACATTTGTTTAGTTTTATAAATTCAATGGTTTTAATGGAGGATTTCGCTTGACATAAACTACCTCTGAAGGCTGAAAAGTTATGTTTGCCAATTAAATATTTACTGGCTTTATTCATTGCCATTATGTCCAATTTTTTTGATTCCCATAATGAATGAGCTGTTATGATGGAACAGCGAACTTTTGTGTTGTGTATTTTGTAGTTGTATTGTCTAGCAATGGCACTAAATCGTGCGTGGAAATTATCATTAACATGTTTTACCCAAGTGAAATTAACATCACTTGGTAGATTAGCATTGCCACCAAATAGCCAAACTTTATTTTCGCGCTTAATGTTGGTTTCAAAGTGAATAACCTGGCAGGTGGCATGCACGCCAGCATCGGTTCTACCAGAACAAAATACCCTAACGGGGTGATTGGCAACGCTTGATAGAGCCTGTTCAACTACTTGCTGAACAGTGCGGATGTTAGGTTTTTGACACTGCCATCCGTGGAAGTTTGTGCCTAAGTATGCAACACCTAATGCTATTTTCATGATTCAATTTTTTGGTAAAATTAAGTTAACTATTTAAATGAGTTTACATGAAAAATGAACGAACAGGGCTGGGTAGAATTATCAATGCTTTTGGCTTTTCTATGAAGGGCTTAAAGTTTTGTTATCAATCTGAAATAGCTTTTAGGCAAGAATTATGGTTAAGTATTGTGTTAATTCCTTTGGCATTTTTCTTAGGGGACTCATCCGTTGATAAGGTGCTATTAATTGCGCCTATATTTTTAGTGTTAATTATTGAAGTTTTAAACTCATCTATTGAATCAGTGGTTGATAGAATTGGTGATGGATATCACGTATTATCGGGTGCTGCAAAGGATATGGGCTCTGCAGCGGTGTGGTTGTCATTAACTCTACTTGTTATATCATGGTTAATTATTCTGATTTAGTTAATTATTTGAGCGATGATGTTGAATGCTTTACTTTTGATTCAATATCCAGTACCAACGACTATCTATCTCAGTTAGCCTTTTGCACAAAAACACAAATTTGCATTGCTTCTGAGCAAACTCGTGGAAAGGGTCAATACAACCGAACGTGGTTGAGCCAGAAAGATACAAGCATTATTTTATCAATTCGCTATGTTTTTCCTAGTAATATTTCATTGAACGGGTTAAGCTTGGTGATTGGTCTAGCATTGGTTGATGTGTTAGAAAAATACGGTATTTCTGATTTGAAACTTAAATGGCCAAATGATGTTTATTTTGAAGATAGGAAATTGGCAGGTATTTTGATTGAGAATTCACTACAAGGCGATTATCAATCAGTCATTATTGGTTTGGGGCTGAATGTTAATTTTAATCAAAATTTTCAGTGCGAAACATCTTGGATAGATCTGAAACAAATAATTTCAACGCCGATTGATAAGCTCAATTTGAGTAAAAATTTAATTAACAAAATTTTAGAATATTTTGATATTTTTGAATCAAGTGGTTTTGATGAGTTTTATGCTAAGTGGGCGAAAGTAGATTATTTATTAGATAAACAAGTTAAGCATATAAGCAAGAGACAGTTATTTAACGGTACTTGCCTTGGGATCAATCATCAAGGCGTTTTGTTGGTTGAAACTCAATACGGCGTTAAATCGATTTATTCATCTGAGTTTTTACATCTTTGTTAGTGTTGATTGGCGTAATATTTACTTTTGTGCCTGTCATTGAAACACCACCTAAGGCAAGAGTTATTTTTTATGAATAACTCTTGGTGTACTTATATCGCCAGTAACGTTACCATTATTAGTAATGACAATTTTTTTCACTTGCTTCAATATTGCCATTGATATTAACAATTTTAGCAGATTCTCATATCACCGCCAGTTCATTGTGTGCTAACACTTGCTTGTTCTTGATTATTATTTTGTTTAGGTTTTTAGTATTAAATATAATAACTGTTTAACTGTTAAAATCGTTAATTATGATCAGTATCAATCATTATGTCTAGTAATGTTCTAAGCATACAAAATATTAGTAAATCTTACGCAGGTAGGAGTGTGGTTAACGATGTTTCATTTTTTGTACAAGGTGGTAAGGTAGTTGGATTATTAGGTCCGAATGGTGCGGGGAAAACTACTTGTTTTTATATTACTTGTGGCTTGGTTAGGGCAAATTCAGGTCAAGTATCTTTGAACAAAAAAAGAATTGATCATTTGCCTATGCATAAGCGTGCTGATTTAGGGCTTGGTTACTTACCCCAAGAGCCTTCTATTTTTCGTAAGCTTTCTGTGGAAGATAACATTATGGCGGTGTTAGAATTAAACTTTAGTCTCAATAAAAAGCAAAGAGTTCATCGATTAGAAGAGTTGTTGGCAGAATTTAATATTAAACATATTCATCATATTAAAGGTATTAGCCTGTCTGGCGGTGAAAGAAGAAGAGTAGAAATTGCTAGAGCGCTGGCAACGAATCCAAAATTTGTACTACTTGATGAGCCATTTGCAAGCGTTGATCCAATTTCTGTTGGTGATATTCAAAAAATTATTTACCACTTAAAAAATAAAGATATTGGTATCTTAATTACGGATCATAATTATCGTGAAATGCTGGATACTTGTGACTACTCCTATGTGCTACACAATGGTGTGATTATTGCACAGGGTAATAAAGAGCAAATTCTTTACAATGAAAAAGTTCGTGAAGTTTATTTAGGCGGGCATGACTAGTTCTGTCTCTACAATGCACAATAATCAGGATCAACAAACCACTCAACTTGACTTTATTACGTTGGGCATAGAAAGCTCTTGTGATGAAACAGGTATTGGCTTGTATCATTCTGAGCTAGGTCTTATTGGGCACGAATTATTTTCATCCGTTAAAATTCATGCTGAGTATGGTGGTGTGGTTCCAGAGCTAGCATCACGTGATCATATTCAAAGAGTGTTGCCTTTAATTAAAGCAGTTTTAGCAGACGTAAAATTTACTCTGCAAGATTTAAGTGGTATTGCCTATACAGCCGGACCTGGCTTAGCAGGTGCACTTTTGGTAGGGTGTGCTGTGGCTAAATCTTTAGCTTGGAGTTTGGATATTCCATCCTTGGCTGTGCACCATATGGAAGGACATTTGTTAACTCCTTTACTAGAAGAATCTCAGCCTGAATTTCCCTTTGTAGCTTTATTGGTTTCAGGTGGTCATACCATGCTGATTGATGTTAAAGCTATTGGTCAATATAAAATTCTGGGCGAATCTTTAGATGATGCAGTGGGTGAGGCATTTGATAAAACAGCAAAGATTTTAGGTTTGGGCTATCCTGGCGGTCCTGCTTTAGCGATGCTTGCTGAGCAAGGCAACTACGGTGCATTTAAGTTTCCATGTCCTATGGTTGGTCGTCCTGGCCTTGATTTTAGCTTCAGTGGGCTTAAAACATTTGTACGTAATACTTTTGCCAAGTATCCTAGCAAAAAAGAAGATATTGCTAAAGCCTTTGAAGTGGCTACTACACAAACGCTCATGATTAAATGCAGAAGAGCGTTGGAACAAACTAAATACGCAACACTTGTAGTTGCAGGTGGAGTTAGTGCAAACTTGTCTTTACGTAAAAAGCTTAACCAAATGGGTCAAAAGTTGGATGTAAATGTCTTTTATCCAAGGCAAGAGTTTTGTACTGATAATGGCGCTATGATAGCCTTAGTTGGGTATTTTCGACTAAGCCACGGGCAGCATGACACTCATCATGAAATTAATATCAAGCCCAGATGGAGTTTAGAAGAATTAAGTCAAATTGAGTAAACTAAGCAAATTATTTACTCGTGTATCAAATAGGGCTTGATGCGTCATTGGTAGCTATTGAAGCGCATATTTTAGGTGACTTGCCTGAAGGCGTAGTGTGTGAGCAAAGACTACAATTATGATCTCAAAATTGAAATCAATATGCACTTGTTGACAAAGCCATTATTTACCCATATGTTTATTTTCTTAAAATATGTGATTTTTACAAGATGTTAATAATTTTTCTCAAGTTAAGGAACGGCATTACGCAAAACGTGCACTTAAAATTGCTGAAAGTAGTGGTGCATAATTTACTTTTAATCAGTCTGTCTAGTTCAGTAAAAATAATATTGGCAAGATGTTTACCAATCATGTCGCCACTAAGTGTCGATAAAGTCTTAGAATGCACTTTTATTCACAGGTAAAATTTTACTAGCATTTTTTTAGACGAATTATTCTAACTTTCTCGAGGTGTTCTAGAAAGTTTACGCCAACCCCTAAAAAACGGAAAAATCTACCTATCTCGGATTGTCTAATAAGTCACTTTCCTGTAAATTTATAACTTATTGACGCAATGAGTATCTGTATGTGTGGATTCTATGGCGACGGCACCAGTAAATGCTACTATACAACAGACTAAATTACCAAATATAAAAACAAAATATCAGGTTCGCTTTTGGATAGAATTGATATGATGTTAGACGTGTTACCTTTGCTCAAAGAAGCATTACTTAATAAAAATACTTAAAATAGCGAGACCAATGAAATTATCAGAAAAAGAGTTATTAAGGCTTACAATATTCAATTAAAAAAGACAAGGTAAACCTAACGACAAACTTACATTTGGTTAAATAGAAAAACTAGTTGCCATAAGTCAAGACAACAACCATTATTTAGTGTTATTGAAAAATTTATTTAATTGAGATAATTAAGTGCCGGCGATTTGATAACTAAAACACCAACAAAGTATGATTTTAATACTTATCGACTTATTCGTTTGTTTTTATTGTGTTGAAACTTATGGATTGGTAGCAATTTAGTTAGGTGTTGCTAACTAGAGTTTTAATAAATAATGCAATGCTTTTGTTTTTCAAATTTTCTTTCTGATATGCAATCTATATGTTATTAGCGCTTTTAGGTAAATTTTTAATTTCTAGCTTTCCTTCTTTGATTGCATCAACACAAATGTAGAAAGGCAGTATACTAATACCATTGTTCAACAATTTTAACAGCATTCTTCAAAATTTTTATGAAAATAACAAAAATAATTATCTTGAAAATAGAAAATCATTACTTTACGGGCGTTCTATTACATTTTTTACAAATGATAAAAAATAGTATCTGAGTAAAAGAAGAATATGCGTTTCTTTTAGAGGATGAGTTTCTTAAAAAGAGTGCAAATTATATTAAAGTAAGTGAATAGCCGTATTGAAGTTGATGACAATATTTTTGCAGGAGCAAATAATAGTATGATTGTTGCTCTTGTAGATTATGAATGAAAAGGTGATAAAAGAAATATTAGAAGTTTGTAAGGCATGACTGAACAACAATTATATTTTTAAGATTTTTTCTCTAAAATTGATAAAAAGAGTTAGTTACTTTACTACAATTTTTTGTAAGTAAAACTTTAATGTATGGTTTGTATTCTGGAATCTAGGTGGTATTTGACTCAAATTAGTAGTTGCTTATAGTTTCTGATAAAAAATCAATTTGTACAATTTGCGATAAAAATAAAATTTTAATCATTTCTGAAATGTATTTTGAGGATTAAAGTCGAAAATTAAAATGTTAAAGTCGCTTTATAAACAAGTAAATGAACAAAAAATCTCATGGTTTTTTATGATTATAATTTGCTTAATGTTAGGCATTCTAATGATATGGGTATAAAATATAGGAGCATTTAGAGACTATAAAAAATAAATTAATTGATATTCATATGGTGTCAAAGTTCCTCAAGTCAATTGAGAAAATTCAATTCTGTGAACAATAGGAAATAAGCATGAAGTATTTACATACCATGATTAGAGCAACTAATCTGGATAAAACATTGCATTTTTATTGTGATGTTTTAGGGTTGATTGAAGTTAGTAGGAAGAATTATCCACAGGAGGAGTTCACGCTTATTTTTTTGGCAGCAGATGAAGATGTTAATTATCCAAACTCCACATTAATTGAAATTACTCATAATTGGAATAAAGAGAAATATGTTGAAGGGAGGAATTTTGGACACTTAGCATTTAGAGTAAAAAATATATATGGGACATGCAAGCAGTTGATGGATGCAGGTGTTGTTATTAATTTTCCGCCTAAAAATGGGCATATGGCTTTTGTGCGCTCACCTGATAATATATCAATTGAACTATTGCAAGAGGGTGATGCATTGGAAATACAAGAACCATGGGTTAGCATGCCGACCATTGGTGAATGGTAAGTGTTCATAATAGTTACTAATTAAGCAAAATATAAAATGTTTAAAAGTAAAGTACAGCGTATTCTTTATGCGCTAATAACGACTTTCCATGTTTGGGCTTACTTCTTTGTTTATGAATTTAATAGATTTCGGTTTTAATTCTAACGTAATTTCTATTTGGATTAAGTTTGGGCTATAGAATTTTTTATAGTACTTCCTTTGATTTCGCCCCGCTCTATTGCTAAAAATATAGTCTTAGTGATTAATGGCAATAAATAAGGACAAAGGAAAGAGTAATGCCAAACTATAAATGCTTTATAAAGACTTCACTTAAATTAATAGGTTTATATTCTTAAGATTATTGGTTAAATATACTTTTCTTTTGCTAAAAGAAGCACTACTTGGTTAAAAAAATTAATAGAGTGAGCAAGGATTTAAAAGCTATAATGCGTAACTAGAAAGACAAGAAAAAATAAGTGGTTATTTAGAAGGTGTGATTAATAAATTGTACCTATCTGCTAGGATTTGTTATCATATTTTAAAAATGGTGAGAATACTAATTAGCAATATTTAGTTGAAGTGATTGGATATTGCTGACACAATAATTAAGAGAAAAGTATGATTGTTATTCCAGCAATAGATTTAAAAAATGGGCAATGCGTTCGTTTAAGACAGGGTTTGATGGAAGATACGACGGTATTTTCTGACAGCCCCGTTGAAATGGCGGAACAGTGGGTAAAACAAGGTGCACGCAGAGTGCACTTGGTGGATCTTAATGGCGCATTTGAAGGAAGGCCTGTCAATGTATCTAGTGTAACTGAAGTTGTATCAGCATTTCCTGATTTACCGGTGCAAATTGGAGGCGGTATTCGTAACATGCAGATTGCGAATGCTTATATTGAAGCAGGCATTGATTATTTGATTATTGGCACGATGGCGGTAACAAATCCTGAATTTGTGTCTGAGTTGTGTCGTGAATTCCCTAGCAAGGTGATTGTGGGTTTGGATGCGAATGATGGCTTAGTGGCAACACAAGGTTGGACACAACAAACGGATTTGAATGTGGTGAATTTATCTAAAAAATTTGAACAATATGGGGTAAGTTCTATTGTTTATACGGATATTGCGCGTGATGGAATGATGCAGGGAGTGAATATTGAGGCTACAGTTGACCTTGCTAAACAAACCTCAATCCCCATCATTGCTTCAGGCGGAATTAGCAATATGGAAGATATCTTCGGATTATTAGTTGAAGCGCACCATGGTATTATGGGGGCGATTATTGGACGGGCGATTTATGAAGGAACGCTTGATTTTAAACAAGCACAACAATTTTGCGATGCAAATTGAGGTTGCCTACGCTTTAAGAGATAAGCAAACTTTACTTGAGTTAAGAATGAATGAAGGGGCGACCTTAAAGCAAGCAATTGAGGTGTCTGGTATATTGGATATTTATCCGCAGATTGATCTTATCAAAGACAAAACTGGTATTTTTGGCAAAATTGCCAAACTTGATACAATACTTAGAGAGAAAGACCGAGTTGAGATTTACCGCACACTCATTGCTGACCCTAAAGTGGTGCGTAAGGAGCGGGCCGCGCAAGGTAAAAAAATGCGCAGTGGTAAAAAAACTTGAACTTTGTTAAAATAACGCCTTGATATACATAAACGTTAATGAATGAAGAACAGTCTTTATCGAAACCCTCCTTTTTACAAAGGCTAAAAAAACGTTATCTGCGTACACCACTACGTACAACTGATGAGCTCTTGCAGGTGCTCAAAGAGGCGGAAAAAAATCATGTCATTGACTCCCATTCTCGCTTGATTATTGAAGGTACGATGCAGCTTGAAAAGCTAGAAGTGCGTGATGTGATGGTGCCAAAATCAAAAATGGTGATGATTGAATATCAAGCAACTACTAAAGATTTACTTGATATTATGATTAAATCTTCACACTCTAGATTTCCAATTATTAACAGCAATAAGAACAAAATTCAAGGTGTGATTTTGGCTAAGGATTTACTTGAGTTTTTGGCAGGTGATCAGCGCTCTGAGTTTAATTATAAAGAATATTTACGAGATTCTATTCTTGTTCCAGAAAGCAAAACCCTTGGTGCATTATTAAGAGATTTTCAACAAAAAAAATCACATATGGCAATTGTGATGGATGAATATGGTGAAATTGCGGGCTTGGTAACTCTTGAAGATGTATTAGAACAAATTGTGGGCGAGATTGAAGATGAACACGATTTAGAAGAAGATAGTATTATTGATTTTGGTGAAGGTAGATTCTTGCTTAAAGCCAATATACCTATTGAAGAATTTGATGAGTTCTTTGGGGTTAAATTACAAGTTGAAAATATTGACACGGTAGCTGGTTTGGTAATTAAAGGTTTTACTCGTTTACCTGAGCAGATGGATGAAATATCACTACAAGGTTTTGATTTTAAAATTTTAAAAACGGATTCTAGACGTATTCATTTGCTTGAAGTAGAGCGCTCGTTGAATGCTGGTAACACTTAATGGATATCTTTATTAGTGTTTTTTTAATGGGGCTATTAGGTGGCGTGCACTGTTTAGGTATGTGTGGTGGTGTAGTGGGTATGCTCAGTGCTGGACTTGATCCACAAGTAAGGGATAATCCAAAAAAAGCAGTACTTTTTCATCTAAATTATAACCTTGGTAGAATTTTAAGCTATATGCTGATAGGAGCTATCTTTGGCTTAATTGGTACACTATTGGCACAAACCTTACAAATGAGTATGTTTGATAAGGTTTTGCGAATATTTTCAGGTGTGTTGATGGTTATGGTGGGACTATATATTGGTAATTGGTCATCCAGTATTCAAATATTGGAAAAATTTGGCGCTAAACTTTGGGTAAAATTACAACCATTAACCCGATGCTTTTTACCAATTAGAAGCCTTAGAAGTGCGTTTTTTACTGGCTTATTATGGGGGGGCATTCCTTGTGGATTAGTTTATGGTGCGCTTAGTTTTGCTATTTTGTCTGGCTCTATGCTTGAAGGTGGTTTAATTATGCTAACATTTGGACTAGGGACATTACCAAGTTTGTTGTTAATGGCAAGTCTATCTACCCATCTGGGTTTTTTAATTCAAAAATCTTTGGTTCGGCATTTATCTGGCTTGTTGATTATTATATTAGGTATTATGGCATTATGGATGCCGATTAAATCTATGATATTTGACAACATGCGTATGATAAAGCCTTCGCAAGGCGTTACGAGTTTTTACAAGTCTACAGATTTTGATTATTTGGTATAATTTTATCATGGCATCCTTATTAGAAAACACCGCGCAACTTACTATTGATTTATTAAAAAAATATGATATTACTGATTATGAAATTTTGTTAAGCTCAAGTTCTGGTATTTCTACCTCTGTTAGATTAGGCAAGGTTGAAACTTTAGAATATCATTTAGATAAGAGTTTTGATATTAATGTTTATATGGGCAATAAAAAAGGACACGCATCTAGTGTTGATTTTAGCAAACGGTGCATTAGTAAGACCATAGAATCTGCTTGTTTGATTGCTAAATACACACAAAATGATGAATTTAACGGTTTGGCACCAAAAGAATTAATGGCGTTTAATGCACCTGATTTAGATTTGTATTACCCGTGGGATTTAGACTCAAGTGATAGTATTGAGCTGGCCATGCGTTGTGAAGCAAAAGCATTAGACCAAAAGTATATTGATAACTCAGATGGTGCCGAATTATCAAGTTACCAAGGCAAGGGCTTATATGTAAACTCACATGGCATGATGGCAGCACAACAAAGTGCTAAGCATTCATTGCATTGTGCTATTATTGCTAAGCAAGACAAGGATATGCAAACGGCCTATGAATATACAGTGGCATTAGATAATAATGATTTAGAATCACCAGAAGTGGTAGGTCAAAAAGCAGCAAAGTTGGCTATTAACAAGCTAGGAACAAGATCGCTCACATCGAAAAAATGCCCAATTATCTTCACACCACGTTTGTCTTGCGGATTATTTTCACAATTAATGGGCGCGTTAAGTGGTGCTCGCCAATATAAAAAATCAACATTTTTATTAGGCAGTATTGAGCAAAAGATAATGCCTAGTGGTATTAGTTTATTAGAAAATCCATTGGTTAAAAAAACCATTGGTGCGAAGGCCTTTGACCAAGATGGTGTGCTAAAAAGACGACAATATTTTGTCAAAGACGGCCAAGTACAAAGTTATATTATGGGGCAATATTCAGCCAATCAGTTGGGTCTTAAAACTACAGCAAATGCAGGCGGGGTAAATAATGTTATGATTGGGCATGGATTTGAAGGCGGTCTTGATGAGATGATTAAAGATATGCACCAAGGGCTATTAGTAACTGAACTGATGGGACAAGGCGTAAATTACATAACGGGTGACTATTCTCGTGGCGCTTTGGGTTTTTGGGTAGATAATGGAAAAATTCAATACCCAGTGTCAGGTATTACAATTGCTGGTAATCTTAAAGAAATGCTATTAGGCGTTGAACATATTGGCTCAGATATTGACCATCGTAGTAATATTAAGGTTGGTTCTGTTTTAGTGAATCAGATGACCATCGCAGGAGAGATGTAATGCACCCTGAAAATAATTTGCAATATGATATTGTCATTATCGGTGGTGGCATGGTGGGACAGGCATTTGCTTTATCTATGGTTAATAAAGGCTTAAAGATTACTGTTATTGAACCTAATAACCCTAATCCAGAATTGCAGGATAAGTGCCACACACGTGTTAGTGCAATTACACCTAAATCAGAGATATTTTTAAAAAATATTGGCGTATGGGAGTTAATTAAGCGTAAATATGCGTTCACCGATACGTATATTTGGGATCAAAACTCTCATGGTAGTTTAAATTTTAATAAAGAAAATGAGGGTGTTAATCAATTGGGCTATATTATTGAAAATGATGCCATACAATCTGCAATATATACAGAGTTAGAAAAAGCCCATATTGCATTTATTCGTACAAAATTAACTAATATTCATAAAATTGATGATGGCTATCAGCTTGATTTAACTAGTAATCAGAAAATAACATGTGGTTTATTGATTGGTGCAGATGGCACTAAATCAAACGTTAGAGAATTGGCAGGTATTGAATATATTGAGAATAATTACCAGCAAAAAGCTATTGTTTGTAATATTGAATCATTACAAAGTTTTCAAAGTACAACTTGGCAGCGTTTTTTATCAGATAGTATTATTGCCTTGCTGCCTTTTAGCGAACGTCAAGCATCCATTGTTTGGTCAGCAGAAAATCATTTAGCTGATGAGCTTATACAACTTTCAGCTAAGCAGTTTGCTGACAGGCTTGCCCAAGGTGTTGAATATAAATTTGGTCGATTTAAAGTTATCAGCAACATTCAAGCTTTCCCACTCATTGGTCGTAACTCACAAGATTATGTAAAACATAATCTGGCATTAATCGGTGATGCTGCACATAATATGCATCCTCTTGCAGGTCAAGGGGTTAATTTAGGTTTTTTAGATGTTGCAGAATTATCACAACAATTACAAACAAATAATAAACTTTTAGGTGATTATTTAGTTTTACGAAAATATGCCAGAGCTAGGAGATTGAATAATGAGCTCATGGCAAAAACCATAACTGGACTTAATTGGATTTATAAAGAAAATAGTGAGCCACTTAGGTGGCTACGTGGTTTTGGTATGAATCTTATTAACGAAAGCCCTATTTTAAAATATTTCTTGCAAAAACAAGCTTCAGGTGACACACCATTTAATATTTAATAGCTGCTTGAAAAAAATTTACTAATTTTTCTTATTGTTCTAAGTTTCTCTTGATTGATTTGTTTTCTTTCGTCAACTTTTCAGTCTCACTACCTCCAGTTACTAGCCACGTAAATGAAACTAAAACTGATGTGTAAGATAGGTTGGATATGACGCGTTTACTGAGCTAGAAAGACCTATTGTTTATACTAGATATGCCTAATTTTTATTCATTAGTATTTTTTAGAGGGTATGAAGAAATAAAATGAAAAATTAATAGTTAGAATGTTACCTCTTATATTTGTACTTAAGTGTGACGGGCAAATGTAGGTTTAAAGTATGAATGTAATAGATATGTGTTGACGTGATTCAAAGGGTTTACGTATGTTGTTTCAGATACCATTATTCTAAGCAGTATTAAAGTTTTTGCTTATTTGGTGTAAATTGCTGTTGGAGTGATGATTGCATTAAGCGGTACGTCCCAAGGATTGGCGTTGAGTCTGTATACTTTTTGACAATCAAATGCCAAGCCATAAAGTTTTGGATTTTTATAATTTTGTTGAGGTTTTTTAAAGGTAAGTGTACGATCATAAAAGCCACCACCCATACCAATTCTATTTTTATTTTTATCAAAGCCCACCAGTGGCATAAAGATAATGTTTATTTGTTTGGCACTTAAAATTTGGGTAAAAACAGGCTCTTTAATGCTAAATATATTTTTTTTGAAATGCTTATTAATTTTAGAAAATTTAAGACTTTTATTAACTAATATCGGTAAATAGATACTAAAGCCTTGTCTTTTTAAGAAGTTATAAATATATTTAGTATCAATTTCACCGTCATTTGGTAGGTAAATGGCAATTTTTTGTCCATGTTTGAAAGTGACTAATCTTTGTGTTTGGGATAATAAGCGTTTGGCTAATTTTTCTCGGTTGCTGTGATTAATAGCACGTCTTTTTTGTCTAAGTGTGAGTCTTAATGCCTGCATAATTAAGTATTATAACTTTTAAATTATAAAAATTAGATGTTAAATCGTTTAAAGTACAATCCATTGTTTTGTGTCCAACTTTTGAGTTGGTTAATCAGGTAGCAATTGAAATTCAAAAACTTGTCAGAGTCATTCATAATATTAAGATTTTAGCACTGTATAATGACAGTACACCTTTTGGATCGCAAATCGCCTCATTAACTTATGGTGTTCGGATTTGCTCTGGGTGCATTGAAGAGTATTTGCGAAAAGGTATAAATTGAATCATGTTAGTATATTGATACTTGATGAGGCAGATCGTATGTTAGATATGGGTTTTCAAGGATTCATTGATAATATTATTGAAATAATATTCGTCAATCAACAAACTTTATTATTTAATGTGACTTATCTAAATAGCACTTCCAGTATCGCATAGTACGTAATGAAGTTATGGTTAAGGTGTCATTAACACATGAAGAATCGACCAATTAAGCAGGGATGGAACGCATATTGACGGCTTTTAAGCTTTTATTGGCAAAATACAAGTCTAAATCTAGTTTAGTTTTTTTGTAATACCAAAAGCGATATGCAAGAAGTTACTGATAAATTAATTTATTATAAGTTTTACGTATTGGTAATGAGTGGTTATCTTGATCAGCGAAAATGCGATCAAGCATTGATTATATTTTCTAATAAAAGCATGCCTATTCTTATGGCAACTGATGTAGCAGTTCGTGATTTGGATATTGATTCACTTGATTAATTTTAATATTGCTCATAATGAACAAGTTCGTACATACCGCATTGGTCGTACTGGTAGAGTAGGCTGTTGGTATTGTTTGTACTTTGTATAATGATAGAGAAAACTTACAAACTTAATGTGTTGGAGTTAAATATTGGGGGATGGGATTATTTTTGACCCATTACCAAGTGAGTATTATTTAAAAAATCAATAATTACGCTCAGGTGATATAACTTGGAAAAGGGAGTGTTACTTTTGACCAAATTGGTAAGATTAATGTAGTCTTATGTTGCGGTAAGTTCAGAATTGGTTAAAACTGCATTAAAAAAGATAAGTCGTGATAAATTAAAAAGCAGGTCGTTTAAAGTGAGAGTTCTTTAGCGCACCTACAACACCTCATTAATAAATTTAGGTTTAATCAGGGATTTCATATTTTTTTATCATGTTCGCCAATTCTCTAACACTCTTTTTAATCTTTAGTATTTTTCTACTCCTGTGCAAGCACATCAAGCTTACCATTAGCGATGGATTTTGTATTTTGTGGATAGGCCTTAATTTTATCGACTGACATAGTTGTTTTTTAGCTAATGTTTAAAATGGCGCATGTCTGTAAATACCATTGCAATAGTATGCTTATTTGCTGCCTTTATAACTTCGGAATCATGCATTGAGCCACCTGGTTGAATAATGGCTTTGATGCCGATTTGTGCTGCTGCGTCAATACTATCCTGAAATGAGAAAAAGGCATCAGACGCCATTACAGAGCCTTCAATAGTGAGAGATTCGTCAGCTGCCTTAATGCCAGCTATTTTGGCAGAGTAGACTCTAGACATTTGACCCGCACCAACACCAATGGTCATCTGGTTTTTAGCGTAAACAATGGCGTTTGATTTAACCACTTTGGCAACTTTCCAAGCAAATAATAAATCTTTAATTTGGTCTTTATTGGGTGCTAAATTACTGACGTATTTAATATCATTTTTTGTGATAACGCCTAAGTCCTTATCTTGTACTAACAAGCCATAAGTCACACGTTTATAATCTAGTGAAGGTTTTTCTATGTTTAAATCACCACACTCTAGTACACGTATATTTTGTTTGGCTGATAACACTTCTTTAGCGTCATTATCAACATTAGGCGCAATAATGACTTCAACAAACTGACGCTCAATAATACGTTGTGCTGTCTTTTTATCTAGGTTACGATTAAAGGCAATAATGCCACCAAATGCTGAAGTTGGATCGGTTTTAAAAGCATTATCATAAGCATTAAAAATGTTAGCACATACGGCAACACCACATGGATTGGCGTGCTTAACAATCACGCAACACGGCTCATCAAAACTACGTGCACACTCAAGCGCTGCATCTGCATCTGCCATATTATTGTATGACATTTCCTTACCTTGACATTGTGTTGAGGATGCTACGCAAGCCTCAGTGATGTTACTCTCAACATAGAATGCAGCATTTTGGTGTGGATTTTCCCCATAGCGCATTGATTGAACCTTGTTAAATTGTAGATTGATGGTGTTAGAAAAACCGTCTTCTTCTTTGCCTAAATAATTAGCAATGGCGCCGTCATAAGCTGCTGTATGTTCAAATGTTTTAAGGGCTAGTTTGATTCGAGTTTCAAGCGTGGTATTGCCTGATTTACTAATTTCACTCATGACTTTTTTATAATATGTATTATCTACTACAACCGTAACAGATATATGATTTTTGGCACTTGATCTTAGCATTGCTGGGCCTCCAATATCAATATTTTCAATCGCATCTTTTAACGTGCAGTCAGCCTTAGTAATCGTTTCTTGAAATGGATATAGATTAACCACAACTAGGTCAATTGGTTTAATGTCGTTTTCTGCCATTACATCCTCATCAAGCCCGCGGCGCGCTAAAATGCCTCCATGAATTTTAGGATTAAGGGTTTTAACGCGACCTGCCATCATTTCAGGGAATCCCGTGTAGTCTGATACTTCAATAACTGGAATATGATGCTTATTCAACAGTTTGGCTGTACCACCTGTGGAAATAATTTCGATATTTTTATTTGCCAAAAATTGGGCAAAATCAATCAATCCAGTTTTATCAAAAACACTGATTAAGGCACGTTGTATAAACATTTAAAATTTGACAAGTAGTTAAAAAAATAATTATAAAGTGTTAGAGTTTGTATCGTTGGATTTTTTTCTTTAATGTACCACGATTAATACTTAGAATTCTTGAAGCCTCACTTTGATTATTTTTGACAAAGTCAAGTACAAATTTAATCACAATAGATTCTACATTATTAATGATCATTTTATGCACGCCACTTGCTTGCTCGCCATCCAATTGTTTAAAATAACGTTTAAGTTTTGCATTTATACAGGTTGGTAAATCAGTTGAGCTCATAATTATTGCAGGTACTTTTCAAGTAGGTTGAATTATTATTTTTGCTTATTAATTAGATTAGTGCTTTGCTAAAATTGCTGGCATATTTTTTATTCAAGGTGCGTAGCATACCAAAAAATGTGCTTTCTAGCGAGTCTTAAACCTAAAAATTGTCATAAAATTTATAAATTTGTTGAATATGACTAAGAATGGCTTTTAAGTGATATGGTTTGGAACATACTATTCAGTTTTAAGAAAATGATCAATTTCATTAATAATCCAAGGGTTTCACTATGTCTCCCTATCAGTTATAGCACCACTATATTCCAGAACTTATTTAGCTTTATCTACACTGGCAATTACTGAAATATTAATTTGATACACCACATTCTTAATGTGTGATATTACACACCATTTCTGAGGTTGTTAATGCTGTACCTCTGTAGCTACCTCCAAATAATACTTGCGAATCAAGCTTATACAGACTAATTTTTAGTCATTTTTTTTGTTTTTTTTAATAGGCGTTTTTGTTTGAGTTTGGATAAATAATCAACAAACAAAACACCTTTTAAATGATCCAGTTCATGTTGAATACAAATAGCAAGTAACCCTGTTGCTTGCAGAGTAAATACCTCTCCTTTTTCATTGAGTGCTTCAACTTTAATATGATTAGCGCGTTGCACTTCTGCTTGAAAATCTGGTACGGATAGACAACCTTCGATGTGTTTTTCTTGCCCGTCTTTTTCTTTAATTCTTGGGTTAATAAAACACAAAGGATGATGTTTTTGTGATTGCTTGTGTGAGCTTCTTTGGAAGTTTTTTAAAAATAGTTGATAGTCATCTTGCGAGTTTGGTTCCAAATCAAT
The DNA here is from genome assembly GCF_000015105.1 of Candidatus Ruthia magnifica str. Cm (Calyptogena magnifica). Lineage (NCBI taxonomy): Bacteria > Pseudomonadati > Pseudomonadota > Gammaproteobacteria > Pseudothioglobaceae (SeqCode) > Candidatus Ruthturnera > Candidatus Ruthturnera calyptogenae. Next base: position 1,029,771 of record NC_008610.1, on the reverse strand, counting down.
CACCACCACTTGTAAATGTTGGTCAACTTGAGTGGCAGCTAAGCCGATACCATCTTTGGCGTATATGGTTTCAAACATGTCCTTGATTAAAGTTTGTATAGTTTCATCAATCACATTTACGTGTTTGGCTTTGGTTCTTAGACGTTTATCAGGGTAGTTTAAGATGGGTAGAATCATGATTTTTAATTATGGTGTTAATTGCTTGGTTTGCTTGTTGTGGATAGTCCTCATTGTAATGCAATCCTCTGCTTTCTGTTCTAGAAATTGCAGATTGAACAATTAATTGTGCAGTTTGAACAAGGTTTCTTAACTCAATTAAATCACTAGAGATTAAATAAAGTTTGTAGTAATCGTTTACTTCTGCTTGAATTTGCTTAAGCCGATGTTGTGCATATTTTAGGCGTTTGTTAGAACGTACAATGCCAACAAAATTCCACATAATACGGCGAATTTCATCCCATAAATGCAACACCACAACTTTTTCTTTTGAAGGCGCTGCTCTGGAGGCATCCCATTGGCTAAATTTTTTATACGTTAATGTTATTGATTGTTGGTTAATATGATTGGCACAAGATTTGGCAAATACCATGCATTCTAATAAAGAATTGCTCGCCATACGATTGGCACCATGCACACCTGTGTATGCTACCTCTCCAACAGCATATAAATTGTCTACATTAGTTTGACCATAAAGATTAGTTTGTACACCGCCGCAAGTGTAATGAGCTGCAGGCACAACAGGAATGGGTTCTATAGTGATATCAATACCAAACGATTGACATTTTTTATAAATAGTCGGGAAGTGTTGCTTAATCCAATCTTTGTTTTTAAATGAAATGTCTAAATAAACGCAATCAAGGCCATGGGCTTTTATTTGCGCATCAATGGCACGAGCAACAATATCACGTGGTGCAAGCTCTTCTCGACTATCAAATTCATGCATAAAGGCTTTACCATTTGGTAAGACTAATTTGCCACCTTCGCCACGAAGTGCCTCAGTAATTAAAAAAGATTTTGCGTGAGGATGGTAAAGGCAGGTAGGGTGGAACTGGGTAAATTCCATATTAGTAATCACGCATTTTGCTCGATATGCCATGGCAATACCATCACCCGTTGATGTATCTGGATTGGAGGTATAAAGATAAACCTTTGATGCGCCACCTGTGGTAATAATGGTTTTATGGGAGATAAAATTTTCAATTTGGCAGGTATTCTTATTAAGAATATAGGCGCCATAGCAACCGTGAGATTTGATTAACAAATCAACGGCAATATAGTTTTTAAAAAGTGTTATGTTACTTTTTTCTTTAACGCTTTTGAGTAAATTGATTTGGATTGATTGCCCTGTTTTATCAGCAACATGTGCTACTCTTCTATGACTATGACCACCTTCGGTAGTTAGATGGTACCCTTCTTTATTTTTGGTAAACTTAACGCCAGAATGTTCTAATGAAGTAATAGCTTTGGGTGCATTTTCAACCATAAAGTGAATGGCAGTTTTATCACCCAGACCTTTTGCAGTTGACAGGGTGTCTTGTGCGTGAGTATTAAAGTTATCATTTACATCTAATACGGCAGATATACCGCCTTGTGCATAGTATGAACTGCCTTTTAATATCTTATCTTTTGCAATCAATGCGATGTTTAAATTATCTGACAACTGCAGTGCACTCATTAATCCTGCACTGCCTGTACCAATGATTAGAACGTCAAAATTATGTTGTTTTGACATAGGTATTAATGATAAATGAATGTTACTGACATAATTTTTTTAATTCGTTAACGCCTTATAGATTGATTTTCGGCTTTACCATGAGTATTAATTTGGGTAGTAGAGTTAAATTAGTAAGTAGCGCACTGAGCATTGCAATGGCAGTAAATACGCCAAAGTAAATACTGGGTATAAAGTTAGATAAGGCTAAAATTAAAAAGCCCATTGTTACCGTAATTGACGTATAAAACATTGCCAAACCAATACTAGCATGAGAACGATACATTGTTGCTATATAATCTCTATCTTTTTTAAATTCATCCTTAAAACGATGAATGTAGTGAATGGCATTATCAACACCAATGCCAATGGCAATCGCTGAAATGGTGATGGTCATTAAATCTAGTGAAATATTCAATAGTCCCATAATACCAAGAATAAAAAGCGACGGCAAAGTGTTTGGAATTAGTGCAAGAATAGATAAACTAATTGATTTGAAAATAAACAAAAACATAATAAAAATCATCATAAATACTATAGCAATGGTCTTGATTTGCGACTCAAATAAACTTTGTAACATGTTGTTATACAAAACAAACATGCCATTTAAATGAAAACTATCTGCTTTAAACCTAAGATTAGTAGAAATATGGTGTTTGATTTTATCAATCAACTCACTACGTTTTAACTCTTTATTAGTTTCTAGGATACGGACAACCATTCTGAGTTGCCTGCTATCTTCAGATAAATAAGGATATAATACTTGTTTTTTAGCGCTTTCAGGTAGTTGAAGGCGGATAATGTTTAAGAAAAATCCATTAAGCTTCTCATCATTGTTGGCTTGGGTTAAGAGTTGCATCAGAATGTCAATTGATAAAACCTTGCCAGTTTCTTTCAAAGAATCAAGATACTGATGAACTTCATGTATCTCATCACGTAAATCTTCATCAAACCAATAGTCTTCTGCCAAATCATCAAAAATAATTTCTAGCGGAATGGTGCCACCTAGTTTTTTATCAATTAAGGTTAAACCTTGGTTGATTTCCGTGTTTTTTTTAAAAAAATCAATAAAACGATTTTCAACACTAAGTTTACTAATCCCAAACCAAGCACCTATTACAAATATTATCAATACCACCAACAAATGATTGCCAAATTTTTCTACAAATTTAGCCAATGAAGTAGTGACACTTAATTCTGTTTTGTGTTTTGAAATTTTTTCTTTTGATAATAAACTCATGATCATTGGAAAAGCAAGAAATGATAACATAAAGGCAATGGTGACACCAATTGACATCATCCAGCCAAAATCAATTACGGGTCTGATGCCACTAATAAGTAAAGAACCAAAAGCCACAAACGTGGTTAAAGTTGTAAAAAGACAGGGCTTAAACATTTGTAACAAAGTGTCTTTAATGAGTTGGCTTGAGTCAAGATCTGGATTTAGTTGAGCAATTTCTCTATATCTAACCACGAGATGAATAATCACAGAAAGTGTCATTACCAGTAATAATGAAAAAAAGTTAGATGAAATAACGGTAACTTTCCAACCTAAATAAGCCAAAATACCAGTCATGATAAGAGCGCTAACAATACTGATGCCAATTGGTATAATAACCCAGCGAATACTTTTGAAAATAATCATTAAGATTAAACTCATTAGCCCAATAACTGCCAAGCTAAATATGATCAAATCACTACCAATATAAGCCACAATATCGCTGGTTATCATAGGTAAACCGCCTAAAAATAGACGGGCTTTGTCTGAATGTTGACTAATAGTGGTTCGAATTTTGGCAATTGTTTGTGTTTGTAATTCACTCTGGACAATGGTATTTTTTAAAACTTGCTTTTCGATAATTTTAAGTTTTAATTTCTGGTCATCTGACAATTTATTATCAGCCATTTTAATGCGCATTTTGTCACGATTTTCACGTAATTTTTTGAACTTATGGTTGTCTTTTAGCACCACTAAAATGGCGGTTGTCTTGCCATCTTTGCTGACTAAATTATTAGCATATAAAGGTGAATTTTTAAATTCATCATTGGCTAAGATTAAGTCAGCATTGCTATTATCAATGCTGATGTTTTCATCAGCTAAATTAGCTAAAGATAATGGGGGTGATCTAAAGAGTGGCACATCTAAGATAGTCGTCACCGATTTGACTTGATTAATTTTGATTAATTTTTGTCTAAATTTTCTAAGATGGTTGAGTTGTTCAGATGCCAGTAAATTACCTTCAACCTGATAAGAAATAACCAAATAATCATCAGATCCATAATTTTTTTTAATACTTTGGTAATAGCGTAGGTTTTCATCACCCTCCAGTACTAAAGAATCTGAAGAGGCATCCAGTTGAAAATCAGGTATTTGAGCAATAAAAAATATAGTAACCAGTGATAAAAGTGCAAGCCCTAATAAGGGTTTTTTCAGAACAAATCCAAAAAACACATTCATGTTTTAAAACTCAAAACTGGCTGATGATTCTAACCCTTGCATGGGATCTAATTGTGTTTCAAATAAGGATTTTGTATTCCATTTATGTTCACTAATACGAGTAATCAATTTTGCACTCATGATATTTCCAGTACCTTCAATCACAAAAATTCTACCACCCACATTTAATAAGTGAAAGTAACGACCTGTAATTTTAGGCACTGAACTGCTAACAATAACCACATTAAAAAAGTCATCAGAATACCAACCCTTTGAAGCATCTCCCACTTTTAAATTAATATTATCAATGCCCAATACATTGATTTTTTCTTGAGCACTATGACTAAGTGCCTCATTAATTTCAATACTGGTTACAGATTTGCATAATTTTGATAGAACAACTGTTAAATAACCGCTACCTGTGCCCACTTCTAATACAGTTTCATCTCTTTGAATATTAAGCGCATCTAGTAAGCGTCCTTCAATTTTTGGAAAAAGCATTTTTGCTTTATCAGTAAGTGGAATTTCAATATCTGCAAAGGTAAGATTTTTATATTTCTCTGGTACGAAATCTTCTCTTTGTGTGTCTTTAAGTGCATTATTAGCAATATAATTTAATCCACCCCAAGGACGAATTTGTTGCTCAATGACGTTTTCTCTTGCTTGCCTTGTATTCATAGTTGCTTCCTATTTTTTGGCGGTAATAAATCTGTGATTGTACCCTGTGCCATTTCAGTTGCAAAGGCAATAGTTTCACTTAAAGTTGGGTGAGCGTGGATGGTGAGTGCGATATCATCCATATTACAACCCATTTCAATAGCAAGTGTTGCTTCAGTAATTAACTCACCTGCATTAGTACCACAAATACCCATGCCTAAAATCCTACCTGTTTTTGTATCAAACAAGCCTTTGGTCATGCCTTCAGATCTACCAATGCTTAAACTACGGCCTGAAGCTGCCCAAGGAAATACACCTTTTTCATAAGAAATACCTTCAGCTTTAAGTTCTTTTTCGGTTTTTCCTGTCCAGGCGATTTCTGGGTCGGTGTAGGCAACGGATGGAATTGTGAGAGCATCAAAGCCTAATTTGTGTCCATAAATGACTTCTACTGCGACTTTGGCCTCGTGTACGGCTTTGTGGGCAAGCATGGGTTGTCCAATAATATCGCCGATGGCGTAGATATTTTGAACGTTGGTTTTCATTTGCTTGTCTGTTGGGATAAAGCCCCAATCGTTGACTTCAACGCCTGCTTTTTCACAATTGATTAATTTACCATTAGGAGTGCGACCAATGGCGACTAGAACTTTATCAAAGATGTCAAATTCTGGAGCGTTTTTGCCTTCAAAACCGACTTTGATGCCTTCTTTTAGTGCATTCATATTGATTACTTTAGTGTTTAAAAAGATATTGGTATATTGTTTTTTAATGCGTCTAAATAGTGGATTGACAATATCTTTGTCAGCGCTAGTAATGAGTTGGTCTGATAATTCAACAATTGATATTTCACTACCCAGTGCGTGATATACTGTTGCCATTTCTAGGCCGATAATACCACCCCCAACAACAAGCAAGCGTTTTGGTATGTTGGTTAGGTCTAATGCATCTGTTGAGTCCATCACACGAGCATCATCAAATGGAAAGACAGAGATTTTGGTAACTCGTGAACCTGCGGCGATAATACATTGTTCAAATTCAATGATATCGTCGCTATTTTCGATTGCAAGTTGATTGGATGAGATAAACTTACCATAACCCGTTATAACATTAATCTTTCTTGCTTTTGCCAAAGCTTTGATGCCACCTGTTAATTTAGCGATAATGTTGGTTTTATTTGTGCGTACGTCGTCAATATTAATGCTTGGTTCATTAAACGTAACACCTAGATGGGAGGCTTCTTTTGCTTCATTGATGATTTTGGCAGTGTGAAGGAGTGCTTTAGAAGGAATACAGCCAACATTTAGGCACACACCACCTAAAGCGTCATAACGCTCAATTAAGACAACTTGTTTACCTAAATCAGCCGCTCGAAATGCAGCTGTATAACCGCCAGGACCAGAACCAATCACAACAATTTGAGTTTTTATAATCATAGGATTCCCTTCATGCCTTGCAAAGTGTTGTTTAACTCTGCCATAAACCGTCCACCTTGTGCGCCATCAATCACGCGGTGGTCGTAGGATAATGCTAGTGGTAATGTTAAAGTGGGGGTAAAATTTTCACCATCCCAAGTGGGTTTGAAATATGAGCGTGATACACCTAAAATAGCCACTTCTGGCGCATTAACAATGGGGGTGAATTGTGTACCACCAATACCGCCTAAGCTGGAAATGCTTAGGCCTGCGCCTTGCATATCAGAAGGCCTTAACTTGTCTTCTCGTATATTTTTTGAAGTTTTAAAAAGTTCTTTAGCCAAATCAAATAAGGATTTTTGTTCAACATCGTGAATAACTGGCACAATTAAACCTTTTGGTGTATCCATTGCAATACCTAGATTGAAATACTTTTTAATAATCAGGTTTTCACCTGACTCATCAAGTGATGCATTAAAATTTGGATGATTTTTTAACGTTTGAACCAGTGCTTTCATGATAAAAACTAAGGGGGTGAGTTTAATACCGTTGGCTTTTTGTTCTTGTCGGTACGCTTCCATTTGATTAATATTGACTTCGTCAAATTGGGTAACGTGGGGGATGTTTAGCCAGCAGGCAGTCAAATGTTTGCCTGATAATTTGTTAATTCTGGACAATGCTAATGTTTCAGTGTCGCCAAATTTAGAAAAATCAATCACTGGTGTTTTAGGAATAACACTGCTTAAATTACCAGAGATCATTATTTGTTTAACATAGTCTTTAAGGTCAGCATCTAAAATTCTGCCTTTTTGCCCTGTGCCAGTGACAGATAATAAATCAACACCCAACTCTCTAGCCAGCTTACGAATAGAAGGTGAAGCGTGCGAATTGCCTTTGGGTAGAATTGAGACAGTTTGATTAGTATTTGTTGTTATGGGTGTTGGTATCGGTTCGGACACAAGGCTTTGCGCTTTAGTTTCGATAGATGTTTCGAGTGCTTTTTCTACGCCTATACTTTCAATGTTAAGAATTAATGCACCTAAAGAGATTTTATCGCCCAGTGTAACATTAATATCGATGACCTTGCCTGCAACTGGCGTTGGGATTTCCATTGAGGCTTTATCGCTTTCTAAAGTTATTATGCTGTCTTCTTTAGATAGTTTATCACCTATGCTGACTAAAATTTCAATCACTTCAACCTCATCAAAATCACCAATATCAGGCATAACAACGGGTACAATTTGGGACTTAAAATTTTCATTTTTGGTATTTTGAACTTTATTATCTTTTCTTTCAACGCTCAAAATAGCGCTACCTTGTTTAATTTTGTCGCCAATATTGACTTCAATTTTTGTGACAATACCTGTAAAAGGACTTGAAATTTCCATAGAAACTTTGTTGCTTTCTAAAGTAATTATGCTGTCATCAGTGTTTATTTTGTCGCCAATGTTGACTAAAATTTCAATTACCTCAGCTTTGTCAAAATCGCCAATATCAGGCAATGTTATATTTTTTATACTTGTCATAAGTTTTGCATATTTAGAAAACAATTTAAAGTGGGTAATTATCGCAAAAATAACTAATGAAAAGGGATAAATGTTAAAATGTTTTGATTTTTTATAGGTTATATTCATTATGTCGGCTGCACTACTCATTCAGGGTTTAAAAAAAACTTATGCCAATCAATTGGAGGCACTAAAAGGTATCGATCTTCGTATCGAGCAGGGTGATTTTTTTGCATTATTGGGCAGTAATGGCGCAGGAAAAACAACAGTTATTGGCATCATTTTCGGGCTGCTTAATAAAACTTCAGGTAATATTGAGGTATTAGGTTTTAATCAAAATAGCCATGCTAATCAGGTGAAAAAATTGATTGGGTTAATGCCACAAGAGTTTAATTTCAATCCTTTTGAATTTATTGAGGAAATTTTGATTAATCAGGCGGGTTATTATGGCATTATTAAATCAAAAGCTAAAATTCAAGCTGAACTTTTACTCAAGGAGGTGGGGCTTTGGGATAAACGTTTTAATATGGCCAAATCATTGTCAGGTGGTATGAAACGTCGTTTGATGTTAGCAAGAGCACTCATTCACCAACCTAAAATATTAATTCTTGACGAGCCTACCGCAGGTGTTGATGTTGAAATACGTCGTTCAATGTGGCGTTTTTTGAGTAAACTTAATGATCAAGGTATGACCATTATTTTAACCACACATTATCTTGAAGAGGCTGAGTCACTTTGTCGTAATATTGCTATTTTAAATGAGGGCGAAATAATTAAGCAAACTAGTATGAAGGCGTTATTGTCACAGGTTGACCAACAGGTGCTGATTTTGGAAAGCTCAACAAAACTACCTCGAACAATAGTAACTGATAATTTTAAGTGTGAACGCTTAGATGATTATTCATTACAAGTTACATTAGGCTCAGATGTTAATATCACCAATGTATTGCAAAACTTGAGTATTCAGGGTATTAATGTGGACTACGTTCGTAGTACGCAAAATCGTTTAGAAGCCTTATTTTTATGTCTAACCAATAAGGAGGAGTAATGTGGGTTGCTTATAAAACTATTGTTGTTAAGGAAATTCTAAGATTCTTTCGTATTTGGGTGCAAACTATTTTTCCACCCATTATTACTACGTCATTGTATTTATTGATTTTTGGTGGTTTAATGGGTGAGCGCATTGGCGATATGCAAGGTGTAGATTATTTGCATTATATTATTCCTGGCGTGATTTTAATGACCGTTATTACCAATTCTTATGCCAATACAGTGACATCATTTTTTCTAGCAAAATTTAACCATAGCGTTGAAGAGTTGTTAATTGCACCTGTGCCTTACTGGGTTATTTTATTAGGTTATGTTTCTGGTGGCGTGGTACGTGGTTTTGTAGTTGGATTAGGAGTTTTTACTTCTGTGTGGTTTTTTTTTGATTTTGAAGTAGACAGTATGCTCATCGTGTTAATTACCTTTTTACTCACTTCAGTTTTGTTTTCATTGGCAGGGTTTATTAATGCTATATTTGCCCAATCGTTTGATGACATCTTTATTGTTCCGACTTTTATTTTGATGCCCATGACTTATCTTGGCGGTATGTTTTATAGTGTGGAAATATTGTCACAATTTTGGCAAAATATATCTAAATTCAATCCAATTTATTATATGGTTGATAGTTTTAGATTGGGGTTTTTGGGCATTAGTACCTCTGAGTTTTGGGTGTCAATTTTAGTTTTATTGAGCATGATTGCTGTATTAGCAATGTTTGCTTTTTATTTGCTTAAAAAGGGCTTAAATATCAAGGCTTAATTGGGTTAACCTTAGAAAGAAAAAATATTAAGAATATAGTACTAATCTATGACTGATACTATAAATTGGTGAAAAACGGAATTATTTTAAAAATTTTTTCCTATTTTTCATTTTCAATAATTTTCGAGTCAGGTTCGAAAATTATTTTAGTATCTTTGTTAAGATAATTTAGATGATAAAGAAAGTGTTTAATACAATTGATTCTCGCACGTTTTTTGTCATCTGACTTTACAACAATTCAAGGTGAGTAGCGGTATTGGTATAAAAAGCATATTGATTCCACTTGGTTAGTGGTTGTAAATCTATTTCACTTAGTTTCCATCTTTTTTAAGAGTCATTTTTACGTAGGTGAAAGCGTCTTAACTGTTCCTGACAACTGATAGAAATCTAATATTTAGAAAATATAAAACTGTCATTAATAAACATGCGTTTCAATAAAGACGTTTATCGCATAAATTCAAGATATTCTGAGTTTTTACAAAAAACTCATGACAAATTTTACACCAAACTCTATTATACCAAGATCGGTTAAAGTACCATTTCTCATTAGTGGGAAAATACGCTGTAAATACCATTACCCTAACTCTACTTAATGATTTTTTAGCGCAATAACATGTACGGTACGTGGATTGAGGCGTCCATAAAGCTAGCTACGTCGAAGCTTTTAAATAATTTTTATCCAATCTTGCATTTTTTAGTAGTTCAGTTTTCAGTGAATATTTTTCACTTTCTCACTTCTCAACACTCATCTTTTTAGAATAAGGGTAATCGTCTGCTATTTTTGATAAGCTTAACAATGTATTTTCAGACGTGATATTATTTTTAATGAATGCAATATTTTACTTATTTTAATGGATAAGTACTAAGTTTTGAGCGTTAATTGATTTTATTTTCTTGGCTATTAAGTAGTCTTTTAATATTACTTTGATGGGTATAAAAAATCCATAGACAGATTAAGATAATGACATAAGTAGAAGCTAAATTATTAGTAATTAGATAAAAATAAACTGGAGTGAGCACAGTAGAAATTAGTGCTGAGAGTGATGAAATTTTTAGTACTTTTGCTACAAAAACCCAAGTAATTATAAAACTAAGCCCAGTAAGATAACTAAGAGCAAGCAGAGCGCCTAAAAAAGTTGCAACTCCTTTTCCACCTTTAAAGCTAAAGAAAATTGGATATACATGGCCTAAAAATGTTACCAAAATAACCCAAGTAACATTAAGCATGTTAAAGGCTAAGTAATGTGCGATTAGTACTGGAATTGCACCTTTGAGTCCATCACCAATGAGTGTAATTGCGGCCGCTTTTTTACCGCCAATGCGTAATACATTAGTTGCTCCTGGGTTGTTTGATCCTTGAGTTCTGGAGTCGGGTAGATTAAACATTTTACAAACAATAATTGCTGTTGAGATTGAACCGATTAGATAGCTAAGGAGAAGAAGAACGATAAAGAGCAATTCAGGTAACATGATACTTTTTTTGGTTTAATTGAGTGGGTAATTTTAGTTGCTCAAAATGTTACTATGGATATTGTATTTATACAAGGATTAAAAATTGATACCGTCATTGGTATTTACGATTGGGAGAGAAAAATTCGTCAAGATATTGTACTAGATATTGAAATGTCAGCTAATGTTAAGGCTGCTAGTAAAACTGATCATATTGACCAAGCCTTGAATTATAAAGCAGTGTCAAAGTATTTGATTGATTTTGTGCAAAATAGTGAGTTCCAGTTGGTTGAGACCTTGGCAGAAAAAATCACCCAAATTGTATTGAAAGAATTTGAAGTTACCTGGGTAAAACTTACTTTAAACAAAGGAGAAGTATTGACAGGTGCACACGGAGTGGGTGTTATCATTGAGCGTGAGCGTAGTAATGGCTAATATTCACATCAATATTGGTTCAAATCAAAGCCGTAGGAAAAATTTGTCTAAGGCTATTGACACTATTAAAGCAATGTTTGAAAACACAGTTTTTTCTAGAGTTTATGAATCTAAAGCCTTTGGTTTTGAAGGTAATAATTTTTATAATATTGGTGTTAATGTACCGACTAATTTAACAATTTCTGAAGTAGTTAGTATTTTTCATAAAATTGAAGATAATCTTGGTAGAGATAGGTGTTCTTCAAAATTTTCATCACGCTTAATTGACCTTGATTTAATTTTGTATGACATGATTATTGACAAAAGTCACAACCTACCAAGAGATGATATTTTGAAATATAACTTTGTACTTATGCCATTGGCAGAATTAAGTCCAAATTTAACTCATCCACAGCAGCATAAAACTTATACGCAGTTACGTGCAACTATGGATGAGTTAAAATCGTATAATATTGAAATCTTAAACAAGAAATAACTATGAAAAAGATACTATTTTCTCTACTAATTATATTTTCTAGTTTTGCATTTTCGCAGGATTATGAAGCTGGTATAGATTATGTAGTGCTTGATAAGCCAGTCAAAACCACAACGGGCAATAAAATTGAGGTGCGCGAGTTATTTTGGTATTATTGTCTACATTGTTATAATTTTGAGCCTCTAATGAATGAATGGTTCAAAACTAAACTTAGCAATGTTGAGTTTGTGCGCCAACCAGCTATATTTTCTAAGCGTTGGCTGAATGGGGCGATTTTTTATTTTGTGTTAGAAGAATTAAACTTAGTTGAAAAATTGCATGAGGTGTTATTTGATACAATTCACACAAAGAATAAACGCTTTAACTCTAAAGAGAGTTTTATTAGCTGGGTGACAAGTTTTGGTGTTGATAAAACCAAGATAGAAAAAGCATTCGATTCCTTTAGTGTGAAAATTAAAGTCAATAAATCTAAATTAAATACACTTAAATATAAGGTTACTGGCGTTCCGGTTATGGTTATTAATGGCAAGTATTTAATCGATGCCACACATGCAGGTTCACATACTAACATGCTAAAAGTCGTGGATTTTTTAATCAAAAAAGAAAGCAAACTTGAATGATGTAGTTTTAGTTTTATCAGGACTTGATCCTTGTGGTGGTGCAGGGTTAGTTGCTGATATTGAAAGTATCAATCAATTTGGCGTAACACCACTTGTTATTACTACTAATCTTACTGTGCAAAACACAGTGTCAATTGAAAGTTTGGTTGAGGTTGATTGTGGCTTGATTGTTAAGCAATTTAAGCATTTACAAGCTGATATTGATTTTAAAGTGGTGAAAATTGGCTTATTATCCTCAATTAAGCAAATTAAAACTATTGCTAAGTTGGTTAAAAATAAAACTATTATTCTTGACCCAATTGTGAAGTCTAGTAGTGATTGTGATTTTTTAGATCATGCCTTAATTGATGCTTTAAAACAATATTTGTTGCCACTGGCAAAAGTTATCACTCCTAATTTGTCAGAATTGAAGATTCTGGCAGATGAGCAAGATGAACAAAAAGCCATCAAAAAACTTTTTTGCAATTGGATTTTACTCACCAAAACTGATTCATCTGATGATGTGATTGAACATTGTTTATATCGCCACGGAATACTTATTCAAAGTTTTATTTATAAAAAACTATCAGGCAGTTATCACGGTTCTGGTTGCACACTTTCAAGTGTAATAAGCACATTAATTGCATTGGGTTTGAGTGTTGAAATTGCTTGTAAGCGCGCATTGGACTATACCTATCAAGCTTTATTAAATGCCAAAAGTATTGGTAAAATGCAATATCATCCTAATCGACAATCACCACTATGAGTTTTATTAACAACTGGCTGCGCCCTGATATTAAAGCAATTAATGTTTATCATGTACCTTTTTCTAATGATATGGTGAAGTTGGATGCGATGGAGTCGCCATTCTCCTTATCAAATACGTTAATTGGGCAGTATTTGGCAGATATACAACTAAACCGTTATCCTGCCAGTGCCAGTGCAAACGAGTTGCAACAAACTTTGCGTGAGTTAATGGATATTCCTGATGAATTTGGTGTGTTACTTGGTAATGGCTCGGATGAGCTGATTCAACTATTAGCATTGGCATGTGATGCGGGGGATACCATTCTAAGTGTTGACCCAAGTTTTGTCATGTATGGGATGATTGCAAAATTTACACGGCTTAATTATCTAAGTGTTGCATTAACGAATGATTTTGAGATTGACGCTGATGCCATGCAAAGAGTGATAGAAACTCACAGTCCTAAATTAATTTTTATCGCCTATCCAAATAATCCAACAGGAAATGCGTTTGATAGAACAGTTATCGAGAAAATTATCACCTCAAGTAATGCTTTAGTGGTGCTTGATGAAGCGTATTATGCCTATGCTAATGACAGTTTTTTGCTGGATATTAAAAAATATCCAAATCTAGTATTGCTTAGAACTGTGTCAAAAATCGGTTTTGCAGGGCTACGTCTAGGTTTGTTGATTGCTGCGCAAGACATGGTGGCAGCATTGGATAAACTACGCCTGCCTTACAATATCAATACGCTTACACAGGTGAGTGCGAATTTTCTTCTCAAAGAAAAAAAGGAAATCAACCAGAACTCTCAAATTATCCTCAAAGAACGCATCAAGTTGTCATCCACGCTTGGTGCAATTAGTGGTTTGCAAGTTTATCCATCACAAGCTAATTTTATTTTATTCAAAACACAGAATGCCAATCTCTTGTTTAAATTTTTAAAAGTGAATGGGGTGTTAATTAAAGATTTAAGCAGTATTCCGGCATTAACAGACTGCCTACGTGCCACCATTGGTACGCAAACACAAAACCAAACCTTTATCAATCTTGTAAAACGTTTCTATGATTGGGAATAAAACCTTATCCGAATACTGCCATGACTATCTTAATGTAGATGCATTTAATGATTATTGTTCCAATGGCTTACAAATTGAAGGCAAATCTAATATTGATAAAATCATCTCAGGTGTGAGTGCTAATCAAAATTTGATTGATAGAGCAATTGATGAAGGGGTAGATGCGCTGTTTGTTCATCATGGATTTTTTTGGAAAAATGAAAATTCAGCTATAACAGGTATTAAAAAAAAACGCATCAAAGCACTGTTAGATAACGATATTAACCTATTCTCTTACCACCTGCCTTTAGATGCCCATACTGAAGTAGGCAACAATGCTCAACTTGCCCAACGTTTTGACATTAAAAATCCTATGCCAATTGGGGATACACTAGTCTGGCAAGGGGAAATTGACATCACGCTAGGCAGTTTTTCTAATATCATCAAACAAGTTTTAAGCCGTACTCCGTTAGTTTTTGGTATGGATGATAAAATATTAAAACGCATCGCGTGGTGTAGCGGTGGCGCACAAACCTACATTGACCACGCTATTAATATTAACGCTGATTGTTTTTTAACGGGTGAAGTATCAGAACAAACCCCCGCCATCGCTAAAGAAAATAATATTGCCTTCATTTCTGCTGGACACCATGCCACTGAACGTTATGGGGTGCAAGCCCTATGTCAACACCTTAGTAAAAATTTTGGACTTAAGCATAAATTTGTTGATATTGATAATATTGTATAAATGAATATAGATATTCAATAAATCCTAACAGGAGTGCCACAAAGCATGAGGTGTTGATTATTACTGCTATTATGATGATTGTAGTTTCTTATTGTTAAGATAAGTCCTGTGATTTTTCATATTAAGAGATTTCGTGAAAAAATAAATAAATCTAAAACCAAGAAGATAGAGCAGGTGTTAAGATCATATAATTTATCAGAGGATACTAAACTTTATCTTAAAAAAAATTAACGAGCGAGTATTTTTATCGCACTATTGCTATTTTAGTAAAATTATTGATATACAGAATGGAGACAACAATATTTAAAGACTCAAACTAAAGAAAATAAGTTGTTTAACATTGAATTTGGTAATAAAAAAAATAACTGCAAGTCAAGTATAATACTGTTAATTTATAATTTTCAATTTTTATACTTATGAGTAAGAAGTTTGATGTATGCGTTGTTGGTGTAACAGGCGCGGTGGGCGAAACGATTATTTCTATTTTAGAACAGCGTAACTTTCCAATTAATAATTTATATCCTTTAGCGAGTGCCAATTCTACTGGTAAGAAAGTGTTTTGTCAGAGTAAAAGTTGGACGGTACAAGATTTAAGTACCTTTGATTTTTCGAAAGTGCAAATAGGGTTGTTTTCAGCAGGTGGTAGTATTTCTGAGAAATATGCACCGATTGCAGCTGAGTCAGGGTGTGTGGTAATTGATAATACGGCACATTTTCGTCGTGATAAGGATATCCCTTTAGTCGTGCCAGAGGTTAATGCACATGCGATTGCGGATTACACTAAGCGTAATATTATTGCCAATCCAAATTGTTCCACCATTCAAATGTTGGTGGCACTCAAGCCGATTTATGATATGGTGGGGATTAAGCGTATCAATGTGGCGACTTATCAGGCGGTATCGGGTTCTGGAAAGAAAGCTATTAGTGAATTAATTGACCAAACTACTAAATTATTAAGTGGCAATACTGAGGTTGATGTTGAGGTATATCCAAAGCAGATTGCGTTTAATATCATTCCACATATTGATGTTTTTCAAGACAATGGCTATACCAAGGAAGAGATGAAAATGGTGTGGGAAACTCAAAAAATTTTTGAAGATGAAGACATCTTGATTAATCCCACAGCAGTACGTGTGCCTGTTATTTATGGGCATTCTGAAGCGATTAATATCGAAACTGTAAGAAAAATTACTGCAGCTGAAGCCACTAATATTTTGTCAAAAGCAAACGGTGTTACAGTTATGGATAATCGTGAAGATGGGGGCTATGCTACGCCATTTGTGGAGGCAACTAACCATGATGATACGTTTGTGAGTCGCATCCGTGAGGATATTTCTTGTGAAAAAAGTTTAAACTTATGGGTAGTTTCTGATAATATTCGCAAAGGTGCAGCGCTTAATACGGTACAAATTGCTGAAATTTTAATTGAAGAGTATTTATAATTGTATCATCACAAAAATTACCCACTAAAAGTCTTGTTGTTGCTGTTCTTTTAGCCATATTTTTAGAATCAATTGGACTATTTTATGCGAGGATTATTAGTGTTTTGATTATGCTGGTTATTATTACAATTGTTGGTTTTTATTATTTCTATATTTAAATTATTTATCTTTGTATTATATGGGCGATTATTGCTGTCAATAGTTATAATAAAAAGATAATTGAACTTGTGGAATAAATATGATTAAAGTTTCTAGAAAAACCAATGAAACTGACATTAGTGTTAAACTCAATTTATATGGTACTGGTCAAGCAAATATAGATACTGGCGTGCCATTTTTAGATCATATGTTAGATCAGGTTGCACGGCATGGATTAATGGATCTAACCATTAAATGTGATGGCGATACACAGATTGATGATCATCACAGTGTTGAAGATATTGGCATTACATTGGGTCAAGCCTTTGTTCAAGCAGTCGGCGATAAAAAAGGCTTTACCCGTTATGGCTATTCTTATGTGCCACTAGATGAAGCGTTATCACGCGTTGTGTTGGATCTTTCTGGTCGCGCTAATTTGGATTTAAATGTGAGTTTTACGCGTGCTATGATTGGTACTTTTGATGTTGATTTGATTTCAGAATTTTTCCAAGGATTTGTTAATCATGCTCTAATTACATTGCATATTGATAATTTTAAAGGAGTTAATTCTCATCATCAGGCTGAAACCATTTTTAAAGCATTCGGTAGAGCGTTACGTATGGCAATAACAAAAGATGAACGTCAAGAAAGTGTACCTTCAACTAAAGGTTCGCTTTAAACATTCGTGCAAAGTATTGCAATTATTGATTATGGTATGGGTAATGTGCGTAGTGTGCAAAAAGCACTTGCATATGTTGCTCCGAACGACGAAGTATTTTTAACTGATGATGCTGATTTAATCATGAATTCTGATTGCATTGTTTTTCCAGGACAAGGTGCAATAGGCGCTTGTATGAAGGCTTTAGTAGAGCATGAATTAATTGATGTAATTAAGCGTTGTATTAATGAGAAACCATTTTTAGGTATTTGCTTAGGTTTGCAACTTTTGTTTGATTTTAGTGCAGAAAATGGCGGTACTGATGGCTTGTCTATTGTGCCAGGTAGTATTGTTAAATTTTCTAAGAATAATCTTAAAGTGCCACACATGGGCTGGAATACAGTCAAACAGTCAATAGAGCATCCGCTTTGGCATAATATTGATGATAATACACGTTTTTTTAGTGTGCATAGTTACTATGTAGAAACAAGCCAAGCAAATATGGTTGCCGGGGTGACTAATTATGGGGTTGATTTTACTTGTGCCATTGCTAAAGATAAATTATTTGCAGTGCAATTCCATCCTGAGAAGTCACAACATGATGGTTTGCAATTACTGAGTAATTTTGTTAATTGGCGACAGGGTTAATCATTTTTTGTTTTTGAGTTTGCTTTACTCAATCTTATAATTATCCAACTCAGTAATAAGCCAAAGTTTTTTATTATGAACAATATCAAGCTAATTTCTATTCTCAAAGTGTGTTAGTTAGTGTATACAAAAAACATAAATACGGCCCACCTAACTTGCTGTAGGTAGAAATTGTACTTATTTCTTGTAAATCTTTGTTTAATTGCTATTCAGTTTTTACCCAAACCGTGTAACTTCAGCAATTCTCCCATAACAATCCATCACATTTGTGTGGTAACTATAACCAAAAATATTAAGATGATTGAGGTAATGATATAACATATACAAAGGTTTACGTTTATCAAACCCTTTTTTGAGCGGGAAGATGGTTGTATAACTGTTATAAAAATCATTTGAAAATCCACCAAACATAAAAGTTAAGGCAAAATCAGCCTCGTAGTGACCATAATAACTAGCAGGGTCAATAAAATAAGGATTGTTTTTTTCACTCAAAACATTACCAGACCACAAATCTCCATGTAGTAAGATTGGAGTGATATTGATATCTAATAAATTAGGTAATATTTTTTCTACGCTTAGTAGTTGCTTGTAGTTTTGTGCATTTAAATAATTATTTTGCTTGGCAAGTTCAATTTGAAATAATAAACGAAATTCCCAAAAGAACATCGACCAATCACTGATGTATTTACCAACCCCATTATATTGTGGTGTTTGCCCAATATAATTATCAAATTCAAAGCCAAAATAGTTATGGGTATTTTGATGAAGTTTGGCCAATTCAACGCCAATTTGTGACTGTATATTTATATTGTGCTCGGTTTCAATCCATTCTAAAATTAAGCAATGTTCACAATTACCTAATACTTTTGGTGTGTGGATTATTTTATTCAATATTGAAAGAGCACTATTTTCTGATAGTAATTGTTGATTGGCACTAGATTGATATTTAATAAAAACGTGATTACCATCATCTAGTGTCACTTTATAGGCATCAAATAACCCTGTACCAATGAATTGTTTGTTGATGAGTGTTTGACCTAGATGTTTTTCAATGTGTAACTCAACAGACATAAGACTGATAATCCATCGGCGTGTTGTTTTTCTGTTCGGAAAAAAATATCTGTACAATACAATTTATCATTTTGTGCTTTGTTTCATGTGGGTCTTTAGTTTTGGTTAATATTTTTTGATAAATCTTTTTAATGCCCAGTGTCTGGTTAATTGAAAATTGTTTTCTTTAAGATAGACGTAGATTAATCAGATAAGGATTAATCCTTGCCTTTTTCTGTAAAATAATCAGTTTGATACTCAGGGTGTATTTCAATTGCCTAGGTTAGTTGAGTTTTCAATAGGTCAAGAACACTCGTTTATTTAAAAACTTTTCCAAATATTGGAAAGGAATTGTCGCTGTTGCGTTCTATCTTGAGTGTAAAATATTTATAGATTTTTCTCTTCATATTCGCAAAGATCAAGCAAAATACATTCTGTGCATAATGGAGAACGAGCTTTACAAGTATAACGACCATGTAGAATCATTAAGTGGTGCGCAGGCACTCGGTATTCATCAGGGATGAATTTAACCAATTTTTTCTCTACCTCCAATACGGTTTTACCACTGGCAATAGCAGTGCGGTTTGCTACACGATAAATATGCGTATCCACTGCAATGGTTGGATGGCCAAAGGCAGTATTAAGCACAACATTGGCAGTTTTACGACCAACACCAGGCAGTGCTTCTAATTCTTTACGAGTTTCTGGTACGCTTGAGCTGTATTTTTCAATCAGAATTTTGCAAGCTTGAATAATATGTTTAGCTTTTGAGTTAAACAAGCCAATGGCTCTTATTGTATCTCTAAGTGTGTCTTCACCTAATTCAAAAATAGTTTCAGGTGTATTGGCAATTGGAAACAATTTATCAGTGACCTTATTAACGCTTTTATCCGTTGCTTGTGCGGATAATGTAACAGCTACTAGCAATTCAAATGGTGTTGAATAATTTAATTCTGTGGTTGGATTAGGTATCTTTTTAAGCAACCTTCCAAACATTTTTGTACGTGTTTCAGAGTTCATTTTTTCTTTGCTTGTTTTTCTCAATGACAAACATTATACTCTAGATTTAAAAATAAGGCAAAATAGCCTAAAAGAACAATTTACTATAAGCCTCAAGCTGCTGCCATAGTTTTTCTTGATGTGGATGTTGCGTTCTCATTGTGTTGATTTTTTGAAGGTAATCATCAATAGTTATGTAACCATTTTGATTCGTTTGAATCCGCCCTTGAACGATTTCAAACCAATCTTCTTTTTCGTTTTCAGTTAAAGTATTGGGGTAATTTCTAGCTTTAAAATGCATGAATAATCTTGAGAGCTTCTCATCTTTAAATTTTGGATGAAATTCTTTTAATTTATGAACGGATAAGGCTTGAATTTGATTACAAATACGCTTATCAGTATTATCAATAAAACCATCATAAAGTGATTGGTCTACTTCTTTTAGCGCAATATGTTTTTGATCGTTTTTGTATAAATCTTGCACGATTTTACCAATTTTAAGTTGGTTGTCTTTGATAAAAGAAAGATGCTGCATGCATTGATTCATGTCAATATTTAACTGCTTAATAATTTTTGGTTCAAGTTTATAAATATTGGGAACGAACATTGGACTTTTATTAAAAATAAGTTCTTTGATTTGTAGTCTTTCCACTTCTTTTGATAATTCAGATTGTTTGGTAAACGTTAAAGTTTTAAGCGCTTCAATGTCGAGCTCTAACAAAACACAAGGATCTTGATCAAGGTTAAACATAAGAACTCGATCGTTATACTCAGGATGATAAGCCAGCGCAACAGACAATCGAGTACAAGACAATTGTGCTGGATGCATATCAGTTGTATGTAACATTGGCTCAAATAGACTAATTTTAGAGGCGACTGTTTTCTTTTCTCTTAAACTAAAACTGTAGTTAAATAACTGAGGTTGTGTTTGTTTGATAATTTTAGCAATAGCAATAGTGGCATGAACATCAGCTAGGGCATCATGTGCATTTGCATGTTCAATGTCATTAGCAAGTGATAATTGATCAAGTTTAAATACTGGATTGCCTTGTTTATCATACACCCATTTAAGGCTTGTGTCTTTTTTTAGCGCATAACATAGTCGCACAACATTTAATATATCCCAACGAGTATTACCATTTTGCCAATGCCAAGTATAAGGGTCTATAAAATTACGATACAGTGTATGACGAGTAAACTCATCATCAAAACGAATTGAATTGTAACCCACAATGCATGTATTTGATGTTGAAAATTGAGCATGAATTTTTTTAATAAATTCATGCTCAATCATGCCTTTTTGTTCACATAATTGTGGGCTAATACCAGTTATAAAACAAGCCTCAGGAGATGGCAAACAATCATTAGTTGGTTTGCAGTAAAACATTTGCTCATCTATAATATTAAAATTTTCATCAGTCCTGATGCCAGCAAATTGAGAGATTCTGTCTATTTTTGGCGAAATACCAAAAGTTTCATAGTCGTACCAATAAAATGTTTTCATATTTTTTTATCAATTTTTACCCGAAGAATAAAGTATATTTCTATTTTACATTGCGTAGTCTACGAAAGGATTTTGGTTTCAAGATGGATTTTATATAAATTTTGTAGTTCAAAACAAATAATCAACTCCCTTGTTTTATTGTTGTGTGTTTTAAAATGACAAGACTTAATGTATTAAGTGTTGTTTTGTATATTTTTCTTGCTAGTCTTTTGGGTGTCGTGTATTACAAATGTAGTAATTTTTTTGCTCCTCCGTGAGTAGCATGTCCTATTTTTTAGATATCGGTAACATCAATTAAGTAATTCTCTATGTTCTACAAACTCTTTTCTGTTGCTATTTATTCGAATGAGATGTCAAATTCTTGTGCTATTTTTCTAATTTTTTTTAGACTGGATTTGACATTAAATGATGATGTGGATTCATACTGAGAAATTGTTGAACTGGTTATACCAATTTTTCCAGTCAATTTTTTTTAGAAAACCTTTTTAATTGATGAAATTTCTTTATTTGTATTGCTAGTAATTTCATATGTAAATTATATCAATACTTTTAAAAAAGAGAAGCGAAAAAATATTAACAATAACAATGTTATTAACAGCCGGATGTAATATATTCAATATATTAAGTACAAATATAAAAAATAGGTAAGGCTGATAATACGATTATCGCTAAAACTAAAGAGTTAAAAAATATTCTAGATCGCTAGAAATTGGCAGTATTGGTTGAGCCAGAATTTTCTAAGAATTTTTGTGCTGTTTTAACATAATATAATTTACCTAGTCCTATTCCAATAATAAAATTAATGGTAGCAAAAAGTAATTGTTTTTAAGTAATAGATAAAGGAGCAGTATTCAAAGTATTAGAAAGAGAAAGGAAGCTTGCGTCTGTTGGAGAGTTAGCTAGTAACAAAAATACAGCATTAGGCAGTATGATAAGTTCTGATTGGATGATAATATCAAGCGTTATATTTTCAGATAATAATACTAGTGGCACAAATATTACCCTTGGCGCTCTTACTACTGGGGTTTTAAAGCCTATAGAGGTATTGATTGGTAGTGAATATTTCTGTTAAAGCAAGACTGCAAAACAGCTACTGAAGATATAGCAAAGAAAATCAATATAGGCTTTAATGTTGGTGGGTAGTAGTTATGAAAGTACTGATATAGGAAAAATTATCGCTATTACCTTTTTAGATGCACATAACAAGCTAATAGAACAAATGAGTAAATAATCAATAACTTTAAAAGAAAAAAGTTACTGATTTTAACATTTGCTACTTGTGGAAGTGGTTCGTCTTTATCGAGTGTTTGGTTCTGATGTTAATACCGGTGTTTTATTAGATTCAGCAGTAAACTTCTTGGGTACTTTATATCTTGAAGATATTGATATGTCATATATTTATGAAAACACTATATTTTATGTAAATCAAGGCAGCACACTTGTGCTTGATAATGGTATTTCTGATATAACTTATCTATATGATAATACCAAATTTTTTACAATTTCTCGCTTCAGATATATTAGATTATAACAATATGAATGAAAGAAGTTATATTATACGAGTAGTAAAGAGTATTACTTGTGAGTGAAGAAAGTGCGATATAGATGTTGGTTCCAATTTTAGTTATATTTTAAATATGAATAATAATATCTTTGAATCTGGTGCAATATTATTATTTTTTGATGCAAATAATCTTAATATTGGTATTAATAAACTCATCGTTCCTGACACATATCAATTAAATGAGTTATCTAATGCTGATGTGGGTCATGAATATGAAACTATAGAGATTGAGTAAAAAGAGATAGTAGGTAAATTTTATTCTTCTTAACGAGAAGTTTTTTATTTGCAATAAAAGACAATTTAAAAATATTATTACAGACAATAAAAAACCCAGCGATTAAACTGGGTTTTTATTTAAATAATTAACAAATTATTTTGGGTAAAGGTTCGTAACTTGTGGACCTTTTTCACCTTGTTCTAGGTCAAATTCTACCTCTTGACCTTCCTCTAATGATTTGTAGCCATCGCCTTGAATAGCGCGAAAGTGAACGAATACATCGTCACCATTTTCTTGTTCAATAAAACCAAACCCTTTTTTTGCGTCAAACCATTTGACTTTTCCTGTTGTAGACATTGTGTCTCCTATAAGTTAAAAATTACCGAAAAAATAAACCACCTTTATAGAGTACGAAAACCGATAATGAATCAATCAACAACATAGATATAAATAGCAACTGTAGCCCAAAATTCATTTTTTTATGAGCATATTCTTCACAGCGAATTCGATTATAGCATATATTTTTGTTATTAAGATTGATATTCATTAAAAATAAGCACTTGAAGGTTATATGAAGATGATTAATGACTTGTAATTTTGAATCAAAAAAGTATTTATCTACCAGTTTATTGAATGAAATACGACTTAGTGGTAAACTCATAAATGGAAGTCTTAAACCGATAAAATATAAGTCACTACTGTTTTTATTAGGTGATTATTTTCTAAAATGAATATTTCTGTGCTCGTCAGAGTCAATAAAATTAATACCACTAGTAACAATCAAAATATGATTAATAGGTTCATTTTCTACGATTTGTCGTTGGCTCTGGCGTTGTCTAAGAATAAATTAGAAATGGTAGGTGTGTAAGCCCTGCTAAGAAATAAAACTAATGAGAGTAAAATTTCCAAGCAAATAGTAAATTCTAGCTCAAGAAAGAAGGTTGCTAAAAAGTTGGTTATTAGGATGGCAGACTCTTACATCCTAAAGTTTAAGGTTTAACGAATATGATAAAAATTAATCAAATTATAGGCAACCATAAGAATAACATTTACTATAGCTGTAATGGGTAAATAAGCGGTGAGTGATGCAATAAGTAGTATAAATGACTATTATATTAATATAATAACAGAAAAAATAGTGAATAAGGACATTCTTGTAGCTGATTCAAAATTGATCCATGAATGCGTAAATAAATTAGAGCCTAAATAGCTAGACATAAAATTATCAAATATATTTGACATACCTTGACCAATAAATCCTTGGCTAGGAGTTAATATGTTAATTGGATTTTATTGTCATGGTACGACTGATTGAAAACGCCTCAATTAAATCGAGCAAGACGACAGTAAACATTTTAGGAGCGAGGATTTTAATCGTAGAGAATGAAAAATTTAGTATGAAGAAAGGTGGTAAATGCGTAGGCATTTCATCCCCAAACTTAATTTGTGGGATGAAGTCTTTGAAATATAAGATAGGCGCACTTACTAACCATTAATAGTAAATTAGGTAATTTTGAAAAGAACTTTTTGGTTAAAACGGTTGTGATGAGATTCGTTAAGATAATAATCATACAATATTAGCGTCTCAACCTTTGATGCCTATAATGTGTTTTAACTGTCTACTGGCAAATAAAATAGCCGCATTTGTTGTAAAGACAATTATGACGTGTGTGAAACACAATTAACCATTACACCTAAGCGTGTTAAGCTAAATACCAATTGATAAACGTCAGCAAGAAAAGCGAGTGCGAGTGCTAATGATGCAAATTCAGCACTGTCTGTTTCGGCGTGATGACTAATGACAGAAAAAACTATGATGGAAATGGCTACGGTTTGACCCTAAAACTAAATACAATGATGAGCTGAACAGTACATATTGCGGCATATAACCCATATCCAGGGAATAATCTAGAAATAATAACGAATACTGCACCTTTAAGCAGGACAATAACAGCGTCAATTAATCTTTCGATTATGCTTTGTCTTGGTGTTAAAATTTTAATTTTCTACCGTGTTTATTGTTTTTTTTGTTTTTGCCGTAATAGTCTTTATTGCTACATCGGTTATTATTTTTACTCTTTGAGAACTTTACACGGCTAAAATTACGTTTTTTTGACCGTCCTCCAATAGTGGTTTTGTTATTTTTTTCAGTGAGTTCGACAATGTTTAAGTGTTTGCCACAAACCACGCTATTTTTTAAAACTTCAAATATCTCGTTTGGCATCTCATCTGGCAAGTCAATAGTTGAGCAATGATCAAAAATTTGAATTGAGCCAATATATTCACTATCTATGTCAGCTTCATTGGCGATGGCACCTAAAATATTACCCGGTTTAATATTATTATTATTGCCCACTTCAATCTTATAACGACACATTTGAATTTTTGGAAAGTCTTTTAGTGGGTCGGCTTTAATAGGGATTATTTTTTCTTTTTTTGGTATTTGATTGTTATTAAAGTTTGGCTCTTTTTCTGATAATAGTAATGGCTCATTACCTTGCGCAATAAATGCTAAGGCAGCAGAAATTTTTGAGGTTTCAATTTCTGGATTTTCTTGCTGGAATTCGCTGACTAATTTTTTAAATATATCTAATTTTTGATTGTTGATAGTTTGTGCTATATTTTGTTTGAATGTTTCAATGCGTTTGGCATTAATAATCTTTGCACTGGGTAGTTCAATAGGGGTGATTTTTTGGCGAGTAATGTGCTCAATAGTATTGAGCATACGTCTTTCACGATTTGATACGAATAAAATTGCGTCACCTTTTCGACCTGCACGTCCTGTTCTGCCAATGCGGTGTACATAAGATTCAGCATCTTGAGGAATGTCGTAATTAACCACGTGCGAGATACGCTCTACATCTAAACCACGAGCAGCAACATCAGTAGCAATAAGAATGTCAATTTTGCCTTTTTTATAGTTAGTGATAATACGTTCTCGTTGGTTTTGTTGAATATCGCCATTTATGGCCTCTGCTGAAAAGCCACGGGCGGATAATTTTTCTGCCAATTCTGTAGTGAGTGTTTTGGTTCTTACAAAGATAATCATTGCATCAAAGGTAGTAACTTCAAGAATACGAGTTAAAGCTTCTAATTTTTGTGATAAACCACCAACCATGCAGTATTTTTGGGTAATGGTGGTCGCTGTTTCTGTCTTAGTTTTTATTTTAACAATTTTTGGTTGGTTTAAAAATTGTTCAGCTACTTTTTTGATAACGCTTGGCATTGTGGCAGAGAATAGGGCAATTTGTCGTTGTTCAGGAATGCGTTGCATTATCCATTTAATGTCATCGATAAAGCCCATTTTTAGCATTTCATCGGCTTCATCTAGCACGAAGGATTTGAGATGATCTAGTTTTAAAGTGCCTTTTTTAATGTGATCCATCACCCGACCAGGTGTACCAACAATAGCATGTACACCACGTTTAAGTGGTCTTAGTTGGATATCATAAGATTGTCCGCCATAAATAGGCAATACATGAAAACCTTTCATGCCTCTAGCATAGGTTTGTACTGCTTCTGATACTTGAATGGCAAGTTCACGGGTGGGCGTTAAAATTAATAATTGTGGCATGTTAATACCTAAGTCAATTTTGTCAAGCAGTGGTAGAGAAAATGCTGCTGTTTTCCCCGTTCCTGTTTGTGCTTGACCGATAATATCTTCGCCATTTAGTAAGTGGGTGATGCATTGTTCTTGAATGGGAGAGGGTGTTTCATAGCCAATAGCATCCAATACTTTTAAAATGGTATTAGACAATCCTAAACATTTAAATTTGGATAATGGCTTATGGTCAGGTTTATTTTCAGACATGTGATTTTGTGGGATAAATGAAGATCAAAATTATACCTATTTAGGTAATGCTTAAGCGAACTATATTAGTTTTTGCTGTATTTATCGGTTAAAATACAGTTCGTTTTTAGCATTTAAATTTAAAGTGCTCCAATATAAATGGGCAATTTTATGGGTACTGAACAAATATTATTAAGCCGTGTTATAATCCAAGTGCGAGTTGTGTAGCAATAAGCATGATTTATCAGTATTTGCAGTGATGCCTTTAGAATAGCGACAATCAATCTATTTTAATTTGCAACATTTGTCATAACTCTATTTAATCCCATGCAGAGAAATATTAACCATTGATATTACTTGAGCGATTCTGCGTGGTCGTCAATAGTAGCGATACAAGTAGTAACTTGGCGTATATTGACTAAGTTAAGTAGTGAAAAATTAGCACAGGACTTGCTTGATATGCTTTATTTAGATGGTGAAACATTAACTTGGGCGCAAGTAATGGATGAGCATACTAAATGACCAATAAACATTAAAACACAAAAATAGTCATGAAACTCAGTTAGACTCCAGTAATACGATTAATTCTAACCAAAGATCTACAGTTAAAGGCGCAAACTTTACTGTTAAACGTGGTGCAACACGTAATATATCATTAGTAACTAATAATATTGAGCATATTAAAGGCAAAATAGAAGGGTAGAGAATCGTTATTTTGATGAAATTTGTTTAAAAGACATAAATATGAATATTTCATAATTACAATAACTAAGTGAACAGTATGCTAATAACCAACATTTGATCGAATTGTTTGATGTGAAAGAATCGTAGTCATGTTGATTTTTCTACGTTGGGTATCGAATAGGATAATAGACATGAAATTTATAAAAATATCTCTGTTAAGTCTACTTTTCTTTATTTATTTTGCAACCAATTTAGTGTTTGCTAAGGGTTATGATTTTGAACAGAGACTAATCAAAATACAACAAATTAGTGATAACTTGTATATGCTAACAGGCAAGGATAGCAATATTGATTTGTCAGTTGATACTGATGACTAGCTTGCGCCTTTGAGCACAAAAATTCAAGTTACTATGGTTAAAATCACAATCTAGACGATTAAATTTGTGATTAATACGTGGGGTGGTAATGAAAAAATGGCTAAGGTAGATGTTATTATTGTGATGCATGACGAGGTTCAAAGCATATGGGTTATGATAATTTTATTAAGGCTTTTAATAAGAAATACCCATCCTTTCCAAAGTTACTTTTGCTATCATTATATTTAATGATAGCATTACCTTCATTTAAACAATCAAAAAATATAAGTAACACATCAAGATAATTCACATACCAAATGGTGATGGTATTGTTTTCTGTAAAACTATAAATATTGTACACATGGGAGATATTTTTTAATGGTTTATATTCTTTATTGATGCTTCAAATGGCGGTAGTGTTAAAGGCATGATTGGCAATGTTAATCAGGTTTTAAACCAAATTGATGAGCATACAAAAATTATACTTTTGGGTTATGGGTCTTAGGCGATAAAACGTCTTTAGTGCGTTATTAAGACATGTTGGTGGCGTATGAAAAACTTGATAAAGCAAAGTAAGACGATTGATGAAATTATCAAATTAAAGCCAACATAGATTTAGATAAAACCTAGGGTAATAAATTTTTAATGTCAGGGTCGTTTTTAACCATATTGCACAGCAATATACTTAATCAACACTATGCAGCCATTTGATTGAGCAACCTATTGAGGGAATTTGTTCTTTAGGGCCTTGTCCAGTTGTGGCTATTTGACTCATTGCATCAAATAAATCACGTTTAATACCTACTGCTATAGATTCTTTACGTGAAGCGTCAAACCGACCACGATATTGCAATTTTAAATCAGCATTATAGCCAAAAAAATCAGGCGTACATACAGCGCCATAGGCATTAGCAATCTGCTGAGTTTTATCCATCAAGTACGGAAATGGGAAGTTCATACTCATGGCAATTTTTTGCATATTTTTAAAAGAGTCAACCTCATATTCATTTGGGTTGGTTGACATAATTGCAACAGAATTTATTCCTATTGCTTTGAATATTCTGGTGTCATAAATAATACGATCAATAATTGCTTTAACATAAGGGCAATGATTGCAAATAAACATTACCAATAGGCCGTTTTTACCTTTGCAACTTTTTAAAGTGTGCATTTTTTCGTCAACACCTTTTAAACTAAAGTCGATTGCCGGGGTATTAAAATCACAAATTGGGGTTTTTGTACTAACCATTTTTTCCTCTTTCTTGAAACAGACAAGATTTTATTTTTAGAGATTATGATTTTAATAGAGTTTGAATGGTATGTCTTGCATCATCAACCCTAAAAATATTAGGCATATACGAAATTACACCATTTGCTGCTCTAAATCTATCAGAAGAGTGGCATCAGTATGTGTAAATGCCTTAATTGGCGCTGAAGCTTGTTCACGTAACTAAGGCACAGCTCTGGATTTTATCCATACGCGAAATTTTAATTTGAGTGAGATTAAGTCTTCCACCTGTATCAATACAACCTGCAATAAAACTCAGATTTGATAGGGTTTGATATAAAATAATCTATCAGCAAGCACGTCTACTTTGGCATGGTTAAGTGTTGAATTAAGTGCAATAATTTGACGATTAAGGTACGTTTATAAAATATCAAAATGAACTAAGATTAATGTGTTAATACCAGCTCTATAGAGTGCTTCTGTACAAGCATCATCAAGACCAATAATTAAAATATGAGATTTTGCTAATCGTACTAATCCTCGTTAATCTAATAATATTTCAGTTTTGTTTACCTACGCTAGATACAATTGATACTGCATTTTCGACGATTGTACTGTATGGTCAAAGTCTAAATGGGCATGTGAATTAATCATTGCTTTGTGTCATTATGATTTAGACAATATAATAATCATTATTTATACTCAATTTAGCTATTAATGAAGCTTTTACAAAGAATAACGACAACTAATTTAGTACTTATTGTTGCGATATTTTTAACTACGATAGGCAATTTTAAATTCTTCTCAGAAGTGATTGAGATTTATCCTTTGGTTGATAATATCGCATTTGTGGCTTCCTTATTACTCTGGTTGCTTGTATTTTTAGTGATAGGGTTACTCTTAATTTGTTATCGATATAGCGTCAAGCCAATATTAATCTTATTGCTTATTGTTTCGGCTATTGTTGCTTATTTTGCCAATAATTATAGCATTATCTTTGATGATAATATGATTGCTAATAGTCTAGAAACCAGTGTGGCAGAGTCAGTCGACTTATTTAGTTTTGAGTTAATTGCATATGCTATTTTGTTAGGGCTAATTCCTAGTTATTGGATTTATAAGGTTCAAATTATTAAAGAAAATTTTCTGCAACAATTATGGTCTAAATTAAAAGTAATTGTTATTTTGTTGGTTATGTTTGTTCTGATAACTTCGATATTTTCTAAATCATACACTTCTTTTATTCGAGAAAATAAGCAACTTCGTCTATATATTAATCCAACTTATTATTTATATGCTATTGGTAAACATATCAATTCAAAATTTGAAACTACCACTATTCCTTTTAAGGTAATTGCTCAAGATGCATTAATCAATCGAGCTGATGATAAGAAAAAATTAATCATTATGGTTGTTGGTGAAACAGCCAGAGCAGATCGTTTTTCTTTGAATGGATATCAAAGAATGACTAATCCTTTGCTTGCAAATGAAAATGTGATTAGTTTAAGACAAATGTATTCTTGCGGTACGGATACTGCCTATTCATTGCCATGTATGTTTTCAAACTTAGGTCGAAGTGACTATACGCATGTCGAAGGTAAAAATATGAGTAATGCACTTGATATTTTAAGCTATGCAGGCGTGAAAATCTTGTGGAGAGATAACAATTCTAACTCAAAGGGTGTAGCAGATCGTCTCACTTATCAAGATTTTAAATCAAAGAGTTTGAATACAGTTTGTAATATTGAATGCAGAGATGAGGGGATGCTGGTTGGTTTGCAACAATATGTTGATGCTCATTATGACAAAGACATGCTTAT
The DNA here is from genome assembly GCF_000015105.1 of Candidatus Ruthia magnifica str. Cm (Calyptogena magnifica). Classification (NCBI taxonomy): domain Bacteria; kingdom Pseudomonadati; phylum Pseudomonadota; class Gammaproteobacteria; family Pseudothioglobaceae (SeqCode); genus Candidatus Ruthturnera; species Candidatus Ruthturnera calyptogenae. The sequence goes on along the minus strand of NC_008610.1, from coordinate 998,636 downwards.
TATTTTGCACATGATGGGTAGTCATGGCCCAGCATATTACAAACGTTATCCTGAAAAGTTTAAAATATTTACTCCTATATGTGAAACCAATCAGCTTAACAAATGCACAAATGTGCAAATTAGCAATGCGTATGACAATACCATTGTTTATACAGATTATTTTTTATCCAAAACAATCAATTTTTTAAAAAATAACCAAAGTCTATTTAAAACCGCTATGTTTTATATGAGTGATCATGGGGAATCTCTGGGAGAGAATGAATTATATCTGCATGGAATGCCCTATTTTATCGCTCCCAAGGAACAAATTCATGTTGGCTCAATTTTGTGGTTTGGTGATGAGTTTTTTAAAGATGTTGATGCAGAATTGTTAAATAAAAAAGCAAATACCAAACTTTCTCATGATGGTATGTTTCACACATTGTTAGGATTGATGAATGTAGATACCCTTATTTACAAAGAAAAGTTGGATTATATTAGTTATATCAAATAAACTAACGGCATTGGCTATGCGATTAATTATATTGGTATTGAAATATAGTTTAACATTTAAAGTTAAAAGTGATTATAATAGCCCGATTATTCTACATGAAAAGATAAATTGGATTATGAAAACATTTAGTGCTAAAGCACATGAAGTAAAAAGAGATTGGTTACTCGTTGACGCTGACGGTAAAATCTTAGGTCGTTTTGCAACGCAAATTGCCTCTCGTCTTCGTGGTAAGCATAAACCTGAATACACACCGCATACGGATACAGGCGATTATATTGTTATTATCAATGCCTCAAAAATTAAGGTAACAGGTAATAAATTTGAAGATAAAATGTACCACCACCATACGGGTTATGTTGGCAACTTAAAATCAATTGCATTTAAAGATTTACAAGCCAAAAAGCCAGAGGAAATTATCAATAAAGTAGTGAAAGGTATGTTGCCAAAAGGCCCTTTAGGTAGAGATATGTTTAGAAAAATGAAGGTATTTGCAGGTAGTGAACACACACACGGTGCACAGCAACCTCAAGTTTTAGATATTTAAGATAAAAAAATATTATGGCAAAGACAGAAACTTATTATGCAACAGGAAGAAGAAAGACATCAGTAGCTCGTGTTTATATGACCAAAGGCAAAGGTATTTTTATGGTTAACAGGCGTCCAATGAATGAATACTTTGGACGTGAAACTTCTTCAATGATTATCAATCAACCATTAGATATGGTTGAAATGAGAGATAAGTTTGATTTTAATATCATGGTTAAAGGCGGTGGTGATACAGGTCAAGCCGGTGCAATTAGATTGGGAGTGACTCGTGCATTAATGGTATATGATAATGATTTGCGAAGCGAATTACGTAAAGCAGGCTTTGTAACACGTGATGCTAGAATTGTAGAGCGTAAAAAAGTCGGTCGTAAAAAAGCGCGTAAGAGTGAGCAGTTCTCTAAGCGTTAAGTCATTTTTAAGCATTCATAAAAACCTATATTTATCCAAAATAAATGCAGGTTTTTTATTGTCTATCTCAATAATGCGATTTTATAATTTATAAAATCGCATTATTGAGATTTATTATATCTAGTAATACTTTATGCTTATTTCAATATAAGCAAAGCTAATTTTAGAGTAAAATCACAGCCTTTATGATAAAGTAATACTGATGGTAGATGGTTATTACGTTTGTATTAGCTAATTTTTATAAGTAGTGTGTAGGCAAAGTGCCGATTAATATTCTACAGAATTGGATGCTGAAGAGAATATTGTAATCTTGTGCGTAGCATTTTCAGGACGTTGTTTAGGTGTAACGCCACAACTAGGCTTGAAGCACAAAATACCAAAATAGTTACACTAGTGTTTAAAAAATTGTTAAACATCACCAATTCTATTTCTGTTTATGCTAATATTATGGAGTTTTGGATAACATTTAATATTACTTTTAGTGCTTTTTCAATCATAGGAAGTAGATAATTAAAAAATGCAATTTTTCTTTGACTAAAGCTTGGTGTTTCAAAAGAATTTATCCATGATTTTAAACCCAAAAATTTATTTGCTTGAATTGAAGTGGCTTTAAGCATCATACTAATGATTTAAATTGGATGTATAACATAAATGACTTCCATTGTAAATATTTTTTTAATAGATAGAATTTAATAAATAGGATATAGAACCAGCGTACGTGGTTTATTATTATTATGAAAGCTCAATGCCTTAAAAGTAAGGCAAAACTCGTGTTTGAAAAACATAAAGATTTTCTGCTAGGTGGTTGGTGATTAACATAGTTTAATTTAAAATTATCAAACAATGTTTAACCAATAGAATTATAACTTTTCTCTTGTCAATAGCTAAAACTAAATTCTTTAAAGTTGTTGAAATTTTGCAATACGTATTTTTATTTTTAGACAAATACTTAGCAAACTCAGCAATGTACTAAAAGTGAACTGGCAATACAATCCTATAATTTTCCTTGAGTAGAATTAAACGTTTACTGTCAGTCCTTTTTGGTAAAAGGATCATCTTAATTAGCAGGATAAATACACGAACCCACTCAATAGCACGTTATGCCTAAACAAGTCTAGTTTCATTCGTTAGTTTGCTCTCTAGACATTAGATAGTTGACTACTTCAGTAGGCGTTATCTTGCCTTGTGTAACCTGATAAACTTGTTCACAAATTGGCATTTCCACTTGCTTTTTATTGGCAATAGATAAAATAAGCTCAAGTGTATTAAGACCTTCAACCGTACTTCCTATATTGTATAATGCACTTTTAATACTATGATTAAAGGCTAATTCTTTGCCAAACCTTCTGTTTCTAGATAAATCATCTGAACAAGTAAGCACTAAATCTCCCAAACCAGACAAGCCAACAAAGGTAGAGTTTTTTGCACCAAGACTTACCCCTAGGCGTGACATCTCTGCTAAGCCTCTAGTAATCAATGCTGCTTGGGTGTTAATACCATAACCTAATCCTGCAGCAATACCAGCAGCGATGGCTAAAATATTTTTAATTGACCCGCCAATCTCTACACCGATAATATCAGCATTGGTGTAAGCACGTATGGTGGTTGTTTGTATTAATTTTGCAAAGTGCTTTCTAGTATTTTTATCAACGGATGCCACAACTAATGCAGTAGGTTTATTCGTTGCCACTTCAAAAGCAAAGCTTGGTCCAGAGATAACACAACCATTGCGATTAGGGAATATACGCTCAAAACTTTCATATAAAAAACATCTCTTGGTGGTATCAAAACCTTTAGTACCCCAAGCAATCTGATGAGCGCTACTAATTAGTGGTTTTATTTTTTCTAATACCTCAGAAAATGCATAACTAGGTGTAACAATTAGTATGTCTTTGGAGTTTTGTAATTTAGAAAAATCACAGGTAATTTTTATATTGTTAGGATAAAGTGCAGAATATTTTGGTTTTAGTATTTTGACTTCATCTTGAGTATGGGCATGTAGATAAATTGTATCAAAATTATCATAAAGAGCAATGGCTAGAGCACTCCCCCAAGCACCAGCACCAATAATACTAAGGTTTTTACTCATGGTTAATTTAGAATTTCATCTAATTTTCCAGATTGTTCTGCAGTTAATAAATCATCAAATCTACTTATGTGAAAATCATTAATAAACACTTTTGGTACGGTTTTTCTACCTATCTTTTCCTTGACTTCATTCCAGTCTCCTATATTTTTAACGTGGTATTTTTTGAAAGAAATATCTCTTTTTTTAAGCAATTGATAAGCTCTTTGACAAAAAAAACAAGAATATGAGCAATAAATAATATTTTTTTTCATAACTAATTAAATTTTAATGGGTAGTTTGGCTTTTTTCCATGCTTGAAAACCGCCTTTTAAACTGTATACATTTTTAAACTCATTGCGTGTTAATAATCCAGCAATATGTGCTGAACGAGAGCCACTACGACAATATACTAGTAGCTTTTTACGCTTATCCAATGAAGATAATTTACCCTTAACACTAGTAAGTGGAATATGAATATCACCAGCAATATACCCCATCTTTCTCTCCTTTTCTTCTCTAACATCTAATAGGATAAGATCGTTATTATTCATGAGTGTGACCGCCCCATTAGCATCAATATCTTCATATTTTTTTAATTTATCAACAACAATATTGCCAACAAGTAAAGCAATTAATAATATAAGTGTAATGGTTGTAAACATTTGCTCATCAGCAAATAAAAATTCAAGTATTTCCATGGTTTATAAAGTTTTTCCTGTTAAAAAATTGTTCAACATTTCATGACCCTGTTCAGTTAAAATTGATTCTGGGTGAAATTGTACCCCTTCAATGGCAAGTTCTTTGTGTCTAATGCCCATAATTTCGTCTATCTTTCCCTTGTTATCTTTAGTCCATGAGGTAATCTCAAAACAGTTGGGTAGAGTTGATTGTTGTGCTACCAAGGAGTGATAGCGTGTTGCATTGAGTGGATTTTTAAGGTTTGTAAATATACCCTTATTAGTATGGTTAATACTAGACATTTTACCATGCATAATTTTTTTTGCACCAATAATATGTCCACCAAAAGCTTGAACCATAGCCTGAAACCCTAAGCAAACCCCTAAAATTGACATTTTCTTAGAAAAGTATTTAATAGCTTCAATTGAAATCCCAGCCTCATTTGGTGTACAAGGGCCTGGTGAAATTACCAAAAATTTAGGTGCAAGTTTTTCAATGTCTTGTATTGTAATTTCATCGTTACGATACACTTCAACGGCTTGCCCCAACTCTCCAAAATATTGCACCAAGTTATAGGTAAATGAGTCGTAATTGTCAATCATCAGTAACATACTGTGTGTTATTTTACCGCTAAAAAGGAAACAAAATTAAGACACTGAAAATGACAAATACTGTTTTTAAAGCCTGCCATGTTAAATCGCTTAAAGTGGGTTTGCTTGCTATCTGTTATTAGTACATTTTCAATCGATTGACGTTTATTTGTAATCTCAAGCTCGCTATAACCATTGGCGCGTTTAAAATTTAAATGTAATTTGGCTATCTGTTTTTGTTTTTGTTGATCATTAAAATGAATTTTTTCAGAAATAATTAATGCGCCATTTGTATTTAAATCTTTATAAATCCTATTAATTAAGGCTTGTCTATTGTTTGGTGCAATAAATTGCAAGGTTAGATTAAGTACAATAATAGATGCATTTTCAAACTTCATATCGAGGATATCACCACAAATTACATCAACATTATCAATTTTACCTGCTAAATTTTGCTGGCATTTTTTAACCATATCTGGTGAATTGTCAAGGGCAATAATTTGATTATTTGAGTGTGGGTTATTGATACCTAAGGCAATGGAAGTGGCACCTGTTGAAGCGCCAAGGTCATAATAATTAGTATTGTCTTGGCCATAAGTTTTAACACTTAAACTAATCATCTCAATCATAGATTGATAAGCTGGCACTGAGCGTTTAACCATGTCGTCAAACACATTGGCCACTTGTGAATCAAAGGCGAAATTAACTAAGTCATTCTCTTTAGTGAAGATATTATCACGCATTAGTTAGACTGACCAATTTGTTTATTTTTATAAGGTTTATACAGCATATAAATTTTTTATAAAAAATTCACTGACCAATACTTGAGTTGAACCAATGGTAAAAATAGACCTTCTACCCCAAGTATCATGTGTGTGTGTGATTTGTAGTTGACTACGTTTAATACTTTTATCATTAAACAATGCCTCGCCTAAAGGTTTACTACCAATTTTTAATAAGTTTTTTGTGTCATTAGTGATGGGGATAATTGATCTGGCAAATACAACAACCTGATTATCTCCTAAAAGTTCTACTTCACGCACAATAGATTGGCCGTTCCAGTCAAGCAATTCTGCTTCATTAGCATATACAAAAGACTCTATTTGTGATAAAACATTGATGGAAAAATGATTAAATTTTTGCTTTAATTTAGCAGTTAAGGATTGGTGGTCATTAAGCCAAATAAGAACGTGGTTAGGTATATTGCTCACTTGATTTAAGTTTGTCCATATCAAGTTTTTTGTGTTAATCATAGTTGAGTTATTTTACGTTAATTAAGCACTTTTAAGTATTACCATATTGGCTTTTATCATCAGTAATCCAACGAGTAATAAGTGCTTGCTGCTTGTCTTTTCTTAATTTTAAGAATTTTTCTGAGTAAAAATATACTTGTTTGAGTAGATATCTATCACGCACAATATTGGCAATTTTCATATTAGCGATACCTGCTTGCTGTGTGCCTAAAATCTCACCAGGGCCACGAAGCTCTAAGTCTTTTTGTGCAATTTTAAAGCCATCATTTGTTTGTCTTAAGGTGTCAAGTCGTACAAAAGAACTGTGACTGAGTGGCGCCTGATACATTAAAATACAAACGCTAGTATTAGTGTCTCGCCCTGCACGGCTACGTAATTGGTGTAATTGTGAAAGTCCCAATCTTTCAGAGTTTTCAATCACTATGAGTGGTGAGTTGGTGACATTAACCCCAATTTCAATGACTGTGGTGGCGACTAAAACATCAATCTTGTTTTTTAGAAATTGATCCATAATAGTGGATTTTTCATCCTTGTGCATCTTTCCATGAATCAGCACTACGGTTAATTCTTTTAAATTTTCCTGTAGATAATGATGAGTACTGGTGGCAGATTTAGCACGAAGCGTTTCTGATTCTTCAATTAGTGTGCATACCCAATATACTTGATTACCAGTAGTACAAACTTGTTTGATTTTTTCAATCACTTTGTCTTTTTTATCATTGCTAAGTGCAATGGTTTTAGTGGGTTTTCTGCCAGGAGGTAATTCATCAATCACTGAACAATCTAAATCTGCATAGGCACTCATGATTAATGAGGTTGGAATAGGGGTGGCAGTCATGACCAGTTGATGGGGTGTATTGTGTGCTTTTTGTACAAGTGATAAGCGTTGATGTACACCGAATTTATGCTGTTCGTCAATAATCACTAAACCTAATTTATTAAAAACAACTTGAGTTTGAAGGAATACGTGGGTGCCAATGATAATTTTTACTTCATCAATGATAATTTTTTTAAGTCGTTCTACTCTTTGTGTTGCACTTTGTGAACCAGTTAAAAATGCAATATCAATACCCAAAGGGTCTAGATAATTTGAAAATTCTTGTAAATGTTGTGAAGCAAGTGCCTCATTGGGTGCCATAATGGTAACTTGAAATCCATTTTCGATTGCTTGTAAGCAAGCAAATACGGCTACAATAGTCTTTCCTGATCCTACGTCACCTTGTAATAATCTAAGCATTGGAAAGTTCGATGCAAGGTCTGAATTAATTTCATCAATGCTACGCTGTTGTGCTTTCGTTAGTTGAAACCCTAAGACGTTTAGTACTTTTTTGGTTAAAACGTCTTTAATCTTAAAGATATTAGACTTTTTGGATTTACGTTTATCTTTGAGTTGGAGTAAGTTAAGTCGTTGTGCACATAACTCTTCAATAATCAGGCGTTGTTGTGAAGGGTGGTTAAAATTAGTAATTTGTTCGATATTATCATTAACTTTAGGATGGTGTAGTGTCTTCAAAGCCTGTTTAAGAGTAGGCATAGAATTATTTGCTAGATTTTTAAAATTGTCATATAAGTTTGATTGTTGTAAAGTCTCTAATGCAATATCAATCCATTTTTTCATTTGTGCTTGGTGAATATTGGCAGTTAATGCATATATGGGACTGAGTGTTTTTTCTAGTAAGTGAGCCTGCCCTTTAGAGATTAATCGATATTCAGGGTGGTGCATTTCTAAGCTATTTTTGCCAATTTTTATTTCACCAAAGCATTGGATGATATCACCACGAATGAAGTTTTGTTTTTGATTAAAATGAAAAAATCGAAGTAATAAGTCTTGATGACCAGAATCAGATAAGTAGCATAACAGTTGTCGCTGATGAGTTGATACTTGTTCGATATGTTCTATGGTTAGCTGAATTAACACCTCATCACCTACTTGAGCTTGATTTAGCTTAGTTAGCTTGGTTTTGTCTTGATAACGTGTTGGTAGATGAAACAATAAATGTTCCAAATTAAAAATACCAATAGCGTTTAGTTTTTGCTGTATTTTTGGGCCTAATCCATTTAATACAATGATTGGACTAAATAACTGATGCATGAGTAAGAGAAGTTTTATCTAAACAAACCATAAAAATTGTTGCCAAGCTATTTTAGAAAGTTGCATTTTATGATACATTTAGTAGGTGTAATCATAGGGTTCTATTGCCATAATTCCATCCATTTCCACCATTGAGCCCTTGGGTAATTCATTAACACCAACCACCACACGTGCGGGATAAGGTTCATCAAAATAAGTAGACATAATTTCATTGACTTTTGGAAAATTGTTAAGATCAGTGAGATATATATTAAGTTTGACAATATTTTTTAAGTCGCCATTGGATGTTTGACAAACAGCCGTTAAATTTTTAAATACTTGATTAATTTGTTCGCCGATACTGTCGCTGATTATTTCCATTGTTTCTGGTATTAGAGGGATTTGTCCGGATAAATAAACGCTAGAACCGCCAGTAATATGCACTGCTTGAGAGTAAGTACCAATTGCTTTAGGGGCTTTGCTAGTTGAAATAATATGTTTTTGCATGATAAAGTACTTAAGTTAGAATGTATTAATTATACGAAACCTTTGATGAGTTAAGATGAATTTTTTTGATAAAAGATTATTCAAACACCTTGAAAAGTAGTTACATAGATAACTAGTAACCCTACACTTCTTTATTAGTGAAATGTAGTCAGATTTTCATTGTATTCAGGTGTTGGTCGTGCAACTATTGAAAGTTGCAATACAAAGATTGATTTTAGTATGGTGCCCGGGGCCGGAATCGAACCGGCACAACCGTGAAGCCGCAGGATTTTAAGTCCTGTGTGTCTACCAATTTCACCACCCGGGCAATTTTGTGAATTATAAACATATAAAAAGAGTCAATTATATACTAAGCATTGGTAAAATTTCGCTCTTTGTCAAGGTTGAATTGTATGGGAATTGTTAAGTTAATTATTATTGTTTTACTTGTGTGGACAGGATTTTTACTTTTAAAAAAGTTTAGAAAACCAACTGATCGTATTGACCAAAAAACATCGATTAATAAAATGCTCGCTTGTAGTGTTTGTAAGGTTCATATTCCTAAAAATGAGGCAATTATTCAAAATAATAAGGTGTATTGCTCAAAAGAACATTTAGAGTAAGTGATGAAATTTTTACTTGATTTTTTCCCTATTGTCCTATTTTTTGTTATTTATAGGACGATGGGTTTGTATATGGCAATTTATGCTATGATTGGTGCAACTTTTTTGCAGATAATGATTACCCGTTATCGAATGGGTAAGTTTGAAAATATCCATTTAATAACATTTGGTTTATTGGTGTTTTTAGGCGGTATAACACTTGCCCTTAGAGACCCTGCATTTTTAATGTGGAAGGTTAGTGTGTTGTATGTGGTGTTTGCTTTTGTGTTGGTGTTAAGTATGTGGATTGGCAAGAAAACTCTATTACAAAGAATGTTGGGTAAAGAATTAGAATTGCCAAAAAATATGTGGCACCAGCTTAGTTGGTTATGGGGGTTTGGTTTTACAAGCATTGCAATTTTTAATGCTCATTATGTTAATCTTGCTTTAGGTGCTAGAGAGGCGTTATTTACTGCTACTAAACTTGATTCTAAAATTGAATTGACAGAGCTGGATTGTGTAAATACAACGATGGAACAGCTTTGTATTGTTGCCCAGCATACTGAAGAATCTTGGGTTGATTTCAAACTATTTGGCACCATGGGGTTGACATTTACATTGATTATTATAACGATAATTTTTATTAAAAAATACATTAAAGAGGATAAAAAATAATGAGACAAACACCTTTGTATCAAATGCACATAGAGTCGCAAGGAAAGATGGTTGATTTTGGAGATTGGGAAATGCCGCTTAATTACGGTTCACAAATTGAAGAACATCATCAAGTACGCCGTGATGCAGGTATGTTTGATGTCTCGCATATGAGTGTGGTGGATTTTAAAGGCATCGAAGCAAAAGCATTTTTGCAAATTTTGATTGCTAATGATGTTGATAAGTTAAAAATACAAGGTAAGGCGTTATATAGTTGCATGTTAAATGAGTCAGGCGGGGTGATAGATGATTTGATTATTTATTACCAAGATGATGAATATTATCGTATAGTAATTAATGCAGGCACTGCCGAAAAAGATATGACTTGGATTAACGCCCAGGCAAGTGGTTTTGATGTATCGGTTGAGTGTATGTCTAATCTAGCAATGATTGCTGTACAAGGTCCAAATGCAAGGGTAAAGGTATTTACAGCTATGCCAGGGGTTGAAGAGGTTTGTGGTAAGTTAAAGCCATTTAATGCGGCTAGTTTGGGTGGATTATTCATTGCACGTACAGGTTATACAGGCGAAGATGGGTTTGAGATTATACTGTCTTCAAGTTCAGCAAAATTTACTTGGAAAATGTTACTTGAAGCAGGTATTAGGCCTTGTGGCTTGGGTGCGCGTGACACCTTGCGTCTAGAAGCGGGTATGAGTTTGTATGGTTCAGAGATGAGTGATAAGGTTTCACCACTTGAAGCAGCATTAACTTGGACAATTGATCTAACTAATGAAAATCGTGCGTTTATAGGTCGTGATGCATTAGAAATATTAAAAGAAAAAGGCGTTGAAAAGACTATTGTTGGGTTAGTTTTAGAAGGTAAAGGTATAATTCGAAATCATCAAAAAGTAATAACTAGTCTAGGCGAAGGTGAGGTAACTTCAGGCACATTTTCACCCACTATTGGTAAGGCAATTGCACTGGCAAGTGTACCTAAGGGTAGCTTTGGCGTATGTGAAATTGAGATACGAAAAAAGAAAGTTTACGCTAAAATAGTCAAATTGCCATTCGTGCGTAATGGAAAAGTATTGGTTTAAGTAAGTAAGCAAAGTCCTGCTTGAGAAAATTTAGGAGAACAACATGAGCGAAATAAGAGACGATAGACAATACACACAAACTCACGAGTGGATTTTAGATCATGGCGATGGCACTTATACCATGGGTATTACTGATCATGCACAAGCACTATTAGGTGATATGGTATTTGTGGAATTACCCAACATTGATGATGAGGTCTCTATTGAGGATGAATTTTGTGTGGTTGAATCTGTTAAAGCAGCTAGTGGTGTTTATGCACCTGCTGATTTGCAAATTATTAAAGTCAATAAGGCACTTGATGACGAGCCAGAACTGATTAATTATAGTTGTTATGATGATGGTTGGCTGGTCAAATTTAAGTCTCATTCAGTTGATGATTTGATGAATGTCGCTGTTTATGCGCAAATACTAGACTAGATTTAAATTGATTAACGCTTTAGTTGCCTATAAAGGCAAATCTGCGCGTATTGTTAGTCAAACGATGCATAAATTTGCATTAGAGTTTGATGATGGTTCTTTGCGATCGGTACGGGAAAAAGATTTCCGTTTTATTCATCCTGAATTTGTTCAAATAAGTGGTGCTTGTGTACAAGCAGATATTACTGTTCTTGAAAATTTTCAAAAAGAAGTATTAACATTAGAAGAAATAACACAATGGTTGTTTGACGAATATAGTGCCAAAAATGCTTGGTGTAGTTATATTTTAATTGAAGATGGTTTATATCTTTATTGGCAAAAAGATAAAGTTTTTGTACGCCCAACCTCTCAAGTTGAAAGCATCCAAACTAAGCGTGACGTTCAAATTTTTGAGGCTAAAAACCTTAAACACTGTGTGGATAATATTAGTAACAATACCTTTGATGAGCAAGATTTACCTTACATTGAAGAAATTGTAAAAGTTGCGTTAAATCAATCTAAGTATGCTAAGATTTTGGCCAATTCTGATATAGAAAATACGCCTGAATCTGCGTATAAATTGTTATTAAGACTTGACTATTTCAAGCCAAGCTTTAATCCATATCCGGCACGTTATAATATTTCTAAGGATGAGCAAATTGATGTTAGCATGGCACAAATTGAGCGGGTTGATTTAACGTATTTATCCAGTTATGCAATAGATAATGCTGATTCAAATGATGCTGATGATGCAATTAGTATTGATGGAGATAAGATTTTTGTTCATATTGCTGACGTGTCCTTGATTGCTACTGTTGGTTCTGAGTTGGACGCTTATGCACAAGAGCGTGCTTCTAATTTATATTTGCCTGAACAAATTATTCATATGTTGCCTATTTCTGCGACAAAAATGTGTGCATTAGGGTTGGCTGAAACGTCAAACGCTTTGTCGATAGGGTTTACTTTAGAATCAGGTGAAATTGATCATATTGAAGTGGTCCATAGTTTAATTAAAGTGACTAATATAAATTACGATGATGCAGATGAGATGTTAGTGTCTAATGAACATTTATCCAAATTACAAAGTATTACAAAGGCGCATAAAAAATATAGAGACAATTGTGGTGCAATCAGTTTAAATTTACCCAATGTTGATGTTAAATTTAAGCAAGGCCAAGTATCAATTTTGACACAAAGTTCAAGTCAAAGTCGTGAATTAGTGGCTGAAATGATGATAATGGCAGGTCGTGTTGTTGCACAATTTTCTATTGATAATGACATTGTTATGCCTTATGTAATTCAAGATAAAGGCAAGTTTCCACAAGAAACATTGGATAATAAAGACGTATTATCTTTATCTGAATCGTTTAAAGCTACAAAATTTTTTAGACACTCAGCCATATCCACAAAGAATTTGCCACATTTTGGACTAGGCCTTAAAGTGTATTTACGTATTACTAGTCCACTTAGAAGGTATCTTGATTTGCTTGCACATCAGCAGCTTAGCTGTTTCATTAAAGGTGAAGATACACTAGGCAAGGAAGATGTTAAAAAGATTATTGGCATTCATAATACCATCATGTCCACTGTTGGTAGAACAGTACGTTCTAGTAATGACCATTACAAATGCGTTTATTTACTTTATAACCCATCATGGCAGGGCGAAGGTATTGTGATAGATACACGTGGTGATAAAGTATTATTTATGATTCCTGAACTGGGTATGATGACACAAATTAAGTTTAAAATTTTGCCTAAGCTAGATGAAAAGGTAGCGTTAAAGGTAACAACCGTTGATTTAGTTGATTGTCGTGCTAATTTCAAGGCGATTTAATTGATGATTAATTTTAATTGCATTGCCTTGGTTATTTGACCAGTCTCCTAATACGTATCTAGTAAAGTCATCATTAACATGAGTGTCTAATCGATGTGTGTGTCCGTGAATAAGATTTGCACCAGGGTATTTTTGCATTAATTGATTGACGGTTGTTGTATTGACATCCATAATCTCGTATGATTTATGTTTTTGAGCTTTAATGCTTTTTTTGTGTAATTGAGCACTAATTTTTAAGCGTAATTTTGCTTTCAAATGCAAAAAAATAAATTTTGTGATTGGGTGTTGTAATACGTTCTTTAAATACTGGTAGCTCTCGTCATCAGTGCATAACTCATCGCCATGTGTGAGTATATATTGTTGGTTATTGGTTTCAAGTAAGTAAGGCGTATCAATCAAAATACAATGAGTTTGTTTGACAAAGTCATCGCCTAGTAAAAAATCACGATTCCCAGTCATGATAAAAATTTTAGTTTTAAGACTTAGTGTTTTTAACGCTAAGACAACCTTTTGATAATAATCAATTGATAAGTCATCACCCAACCAAACATTAAATAAATCTCCAAGAATAAAAAGTTGGTCAGCCATAATTGCCTGCTCTTGGCAAAACTTAATAAAAAGACGGGTTTTGTCCGTCTCATTAGCAATAAGGTGTAAATCCGCTATGATAAGCGTTTGAATCATTATGAAACGTCGTATGCCTTATTGACAATGACAGAGTCATTTGGTACGTCACCATGACCACTATTATTGCTAGTAGCAACTTGGTTAATTTTGTCAACTATCACAAAGCCTTCAACAACTTCACCAAATACGCAATAGCCCCAACCATCTTGACCAGGAAAATCTAAGAATGAGTTATCAGATGTGTTGATAAAGAATTGTGAACTGGCAGAGTGTGGCGCAGAAGTTCTGGCCATAGACAGCGAATATTTGGTATTTTTTAAACCATTTTTAGCTTCATTTTCAATTTCAGATTTGGTATTTTTTTGGTTCATGTCTTTTGTAAAGCCACCACCTTGAATCATAAAATTTTTAATCACACGATGAAAAATAGTATCGTTATAAAAGCCATCATTTATATAATCAATAAAATTTTGTGCGCTGACTGGTGCGTTTTTAGTGTCAATGTCAATATGAATTTTGCCCATGTTGGTTTCAAAAATAACCATGTGTTAAAATGCATTTGAAGAAAAAATGTAATTATACGTTATAATTTCATTAAACAAACTTCATAAAGCTATAAACATTCAAGTATAATTACGTTCTTTTTTTAAGCAATATATTATAGGGCTAGTTATGTACGCAGTTATTAAGACAGGTGGTCAACAATTTAGAGTTGAACAGGGTACAACTTTAAAAATTGAAAAATTAGAAATTGAATCTGGTAAAAAAGTTACTTTCAAAGAGGTATTAATGGTTGCCGATGGTGATAATGTTCGAGTGGGTACACCTTTTGTGCCTAAAGTAACTGTTGAGGCAAAAATTATTTCACAAGGCAAAGAGAAAAAAGTGCATATTCTTAAATTCCGTCGTCGTAAACATTCAATGAAACAACAAGGTCATCGTCAATTGTTTACTGAAATTGAAATTGTTAAAATTAAGGCATGAAGGAGTAATTTATGGCACATAAAAAAGCAGGTGGCAGCACTAATAACGGTAGAGATTCCGTATCAAAACGTCTAGGTGTTAAAAGATTTGGTGGTCAAGTTGTATTATCTGGTAATATTTTAGTCCGTCAAAGGGGCACTAAATTTCATCCAGGCACTAATGTTCGCAAGGGTAAAGATGACACATTGTTTGCCACAATGGATGGTAAAGTTATTTTTGCTAAAAAAGGTAAATTTATGCATCAGTATGTTTCGATTGAAACTGCGTAATTTCACGCACTAATATTTTTTTAAAAGTGCTTTTCGAGCGCTTTTTTTTGTTAATTAAAATATGGCTACTTCGTTTGTTTAAAATTTTATGAAATACGCTATTATATTCCCAGGTCAAGGATCACAATCTTTGGGCATGTTGTCAGAACTTGCTAATCATTATCTCATTGTAAAAGAAATATTTACTGAGGCGAGTGATGCATTGGGTTTTGATCTTTGGGCATTAACACAACAAGATCAAAACGCCCTTAATCAAACACAAAATACTCAACCAGCCATGTTGGCTGCAGGTTATGCCACTTATTTGGCACTTACCCATAAACATGATTTATTTCCTATTTGTATGGCGGGTCATAGTTTGGGTGAATATACAGCCTTAGTAGTATCGGGCGCTCTAGGATTTAGTGATGGTATTAAACTGGTTAAAAAGCGCGCAGAATTGATGCAATCAGCAGTGCCTGAAGGGGTGGGTGCAATGGCGGCTATTTTGGGTTTGGAGGATAGCGTTGTGGTTAAATTATGTGCGGATTATTCAGGTCGTGGTATTGTTGAAGCGGTTAACTTTAATTCATTAGGACAAGTGGTTATTGCAGGCAATAAAGAGGCTGTAGAGGTTGCTTGTCAATTGATGAAAACTGCAGGCGCTAAGCGTGCGGCGATATTGTCAGTTAGTGTACCATCACATTGTTCATTAATGAACAATGCAGCAGTTGAGTTTAAAAACATTGTAGATGTCGTTCAGTTTAATAAAAATAGTATTGATGTGTTACATAACTTTGATGCACTTAAAGCAACTGACGTTGATGATATAAAAACTAAATTAGTCGCACAACTACATAGACCAGTATTATGGACAAATACCGTTCAAGCGATGCACAATATGGGCGTTGAAAAATTAATTGAATCTGGCCCGGGTAGAGTACTTACAGGTTTAACAAGAAGAATTGAAAAATCATTAACGGCTAATGCCATATTGGATTCAGTCAGCATAGAAATAGCTTTAGAGGAAATTTTATCATGAATAATTTGAAAGGAAAAATCGTATTAGTAACAGGCGCAAGTCGTGGTATTGGTCAAGCAATTGCTTTGATTTTGGGTGCAGCAGGTGCAACTATCATTGGTACGGCAACTAGTGATAAAGGCGTAAATTCAATTAGTGCAACATTAAAATATAATGGAATGACAGGTATAGGCATGATACTTAATGTGACTAATAATGATCAAATTGCTAAGGTAATAAAGTCTATTGTTAGTATTTATGGCGTTATTGATAT
The DNA here is from genome assembly GCF_000015105.1 of Candidatus Ruthia magnifica str. Cm (Calyptogena magnifica). NCBI lineage: Bacteria > Pseudomonadati > Pseudomonadota > Gammaproteobacteria > Pseudothioglobaceae (SeqCode) > Candidatus Ruthturnera > Candidatus Ruthturnera calyptogenae. Next base: position 982,305 of record NC_008610.1, on the reverse strand, counting down.
CTTGGTTAATAATGCAGGTATTACCCGTGATAATCTACTCATACGCATGAAAGAAGATGAATGGGATGATATTATGAATACCAATTTGACTTCTGTTTATAAAATGTCAAAAGCCGTATTGCGTGGTATGATGAAGAAAAAAGCGGGTCGTATTATTTCTATTGCTTCTGTTGTTGGTGCTATGGGCAATGCAGGCCAAACTAACTATGCCGCTGCTAAGGCAGGCATTATGGGATTTACCAAATCATTGGCTCGTGAAGTGGGCTCTCGTGATATTACCGTTAATGTAGTTGCTCCTGGTTTTATTGAAACAGATATGACTAATGCACTACCTAAAGAACAAAAAGTGGCCTTATCACAACAAATTCCAATGAATCGTTTAGGTACAGTTGATGAAGTTGCAAATGTAGTATTATTTTTAGCAAGTGATGGTGGCTCCTATATCACAGCACAGACATTACATGTGAATGGCGGCATGTACACGGTTTAAAATTGGTATCATTTCTCAAGGAATTGATAATAACGATTTTAATTATAAGGAATTAAAAATTTAATGATATGAGTGAAGAATTACTACAAAGAAAAAGGGCTCAATAAAAAACCTGAAAAAATAGATAAGTTGGATTTTTTGATTGTGCTATATGGTTTTAACTGTAAAAACGAGTGCTTTTTAGATATTATTATTTATCTACTTCTTAATATATTTTTTAGCACTAGTAAAAAACTCTAGCAATCATTAAAAACAATAGTCCTCACAAATCTAAACAGAACTAGCTTTTACTTATTTAATCAGTGAAATAAAGCTAAAGAATACTAGCAATACATTTAAAATTTAAAGGTTGATTATTATAAAGAAATATCAATTTTAGAATTATTTTGGAGAAACGGTGTTAATAAGAAAAAATTAAGTAAATATACAAATACCTATATTCAAAAACATAATGAAAGTTACCCTTTATACTTATCCAAAATAATTAATGATGACTATTGATAACTAGAGACAGTTTTTAAGAGATGGAAGTTTTTCAATGAATATGTATTTAAATTATTTTAAATGTAGTTTAAAAAATTACGTAACTATAATTAGGAGTCTATTCTACGACTTTTAAAAAATTGTTGCAATAGATCTTTGCATTGGTCAGCTAGAATACCACCCTGAATATTTATTGAGTGGTTAAAACATTGACTGTTTTGCAAATTTATACACGACCCGCAAACGCCTGATTTTTGATCATAAGCGCCAAATACAATGTATGATACACGTGCATGCACTATAGCACCTAAGCACATAGTACAAGGTTCCAAAGTAACATATAAGGTTGTGTCATACAATCGATAGTTGTTTAGTTGTTTTCCTGCAGCGCGTAATAATTGTATTTCTGCATGGGCAGTTGGGTCGTTGTTTGAAATGGGCTGGTTGTATGCACTGCTAATTAATTGATTGTTTTGTATTAAAATAGCACCAACAGGCACTTCATTTACTTTTTGTGCTTGTTTAGCTTGTTCAATAGCAAGCGTCATCCATTGCGCATCAGTCGGTGCGCTTATTCCCATTCAATGGTTGCTGGTGGTTTCCCAGAAACGTCATAAACTACACGTGAAATACGAGAGATTTCATTCATGATTCGGTTAGATACTAAATCTAGAAAATCATACGGCAATCTTGCCCAGCGAGCTGTCATAAAATCAATGGTTTCAACAGCACGTAATGCAATAACGTAGTCATAACGACGCTCATCTCCAGTAATGCCAACTGATTTAATAGGTAGGAATACAGCAAAGGCTTGATTGACTGTGTCGTATAAATTGTTTTTATGTAACTCATCCATGAAAATAGCATCAGCTTGTCTTAAAATATTGGCGTATTCTTGTTTCACTTGCCCTAGAATACGTACACCTAGGCCAGGACCTGGGAATGGATGGCGATAAATAATATGTGGTGGGATACTTAGTTTAACGCTAATTTTACGCACTTCGTCTTTGAATAATTCTTTTAGAGGTTCCACTAATTTGAATTGTAAATCGTTTGGTAAGCCACCAACATTATGGTGTGATTTAATAAGTTTAGCTTTGCCATATTTTGCGTCTGCTGATTCAATAACATCTGGATAAATCGTACCTTGAGCTAAAAACTGGATGTTATCGAGTTTTTTAGCTTCTTCTTCAAACACTTCAATAAATGCACGGCCAATAATTTTGCGTTTTGCCTCAGGCTCATTTTCATTTAATAATGCGTCATAGAATTTTTTATGAGCATTAGCACGTATGACTTTCATGTCCATATTTTGTGCAAAGATTTGCATTACTTCATTTCCTTCATTGAAACGTAAAAGGCCATTATCAACAAATACACAAGTGAGTTGCTTACCCACTGCTTGTTGCAAAAGTACGGCAACTACTAAGGAATCTACACCACCAGATAGTCCTAATAAAATATTAGCATTGCCAATTTGATCTTTAAGGTTTTGTACTAATTTAGCGATGATATTGTCCGTTGTCCAGTTTTTTTCACATTGACAAATACCGCTGATAAAGCGTTCTAAAATGCGTTCACCTTGTTTGGTATGAGTAACCTCTGGGTGAAATTGTAAGCCATAATAATGTTTTTCTACATTAGCAAACCCTGCTATATTACAGTTATCTGTAGAAGCAATTAGTTTAAATCCATTTGGCAATTGTTCTACCTCAATTCCGTGACTCATCCATACATCTAATAAACCATGACCTTCATCACTAATGTCACTTAGTAATGGTGAGTGGTTGCGAACACGAACTTTGGCAAAACCATATTCATGTTTGTTGGCTGAAGTGGCACGACCACCAAGTTGTATCGCCATAGTTTGCATGCCATAACAAATACCCAGTATCGGTATGTTGAGATCAAATATAATACTTGGTGCTTTGGCAGCATTATCAAGTGTGACTGTGTCAGGACCACCTGAAAGAATGATACCTTTAGGATTGAGCTTTTTAATAAATTCACTATCTACATCATAGGGAAATAATTCACAATAAACACCAATTTCACGCACACGACGGGCAATAAGCTGGGTATATTGAGAACCAAAATCAAGAATAAGGATTTTATCAAGGTGAATATTGTTCATCATGGTGTCAGCGTTAAATAATTCTATTATAAGACGACTATTTTAATGAAAATTTTAGACCGCTACATTGTTAAAACCATGGCCTTTTACACATCAGCCGTTATGCTAGTTTGGTTAGGTATTTATGCATTTTTTAACTTTCTTGAAGAGGTTACGTTTATAGGACAGGCTAATTATACGGTATTTGAAGTTACAAAATACGTGATTTCAGATATTCCTGCAGTTGTGTATTCGTATTCATCAGTTATTATTTTATTAGGCTCGCTTTTGGCATTGGGTCATCTGGCATCTACTTCTCAGTTGGTTGTTATTAGAAGTGCAGGTGTATCAATCATGCAAATTTCAAATATTGTTGTTCGGGCTGCATTGATGTTTATTGCCATTGTTATTTTTATAGGCGAGTTGGTTACACCAATAACTATTGAATATGCAGAAAGTTTACGCGCTAAAGCATTAGGGGAAAATATAACGTTTAAGAATCAACAGGGGTTTTGGTTGAAAGACAGTGAGCTTTTTATTCATGTTAAGAAAAATTTTGATGGTAAATCATTCCAAGATGTTACCCTCATTAAATTACGAGCGCCAGATACGTTGGATTCTATCGTACATTCTGATAGTGCTATTTCTAATGGAGATAACTTAGAACTTAGTCAGTCAATCCATTATCAGTTTGGGAAGGATGGTAATTTAACAACATTTTCTGAAAATAATTTTGAGAAATACAGTGTCCAAGTGTCGTTTAATAAAAAACTGATAGAAAATCTTAAAAAAGACCCGCGTGAATTATCAACTTGGCATCTTTATCAACAAATACGTTTTTTAACAATTAATCATCTTGCTGCTGATATTTTTGAAGTAGAAATATACAAACGTCTTATGAAGCCTATTACTTTGATTGCGATGATATTATTTTCAATGTTGTTTGTTTTTGGTTCACTTCGTGACGCATCACTTGGTAAAAATATTTTCTTAGGTTTGATGATGAGCTTATTTTTTGAGTTAGCTTCGCGTATTGGTGGTGTATTGTCACTTCGGTTTGATTATAATCACTTCTTGAGCGCCTCAATACCAACATTGCTGATGTTAGTTTTTGTATGGGCATTGTTAAAGAAAAAATCAGCTACTTAATTATGATAAAGGTACTAGTACAAATTTCAAAACCAAAGTTTAAAAAACCAAATAAATTTCAAGTATTGTTGTTAAATGATGATTACACAACTATGGAATTTGTGATTGATGTGCTTGTACAATTTTTTTCAAAAAGTGAAGAAGCAGCCCAAGCAACTATGCTTAAAATTCACATAGAGGGAGAGGGAATTTGCGGTATTTTTTCATATGATATTGCACAAACTAAAGTAACGCAGGTGATAGAGTTTGCACGTAAAAATGAACAACCATTAATATGTGTATTGCGTGAGTTGAAGATATAATAAAATCATGATTGAGACAGGATTACAACAAGAAATTAATTATGTTATGACCCAAGCGCGTAATAATCGTTTAGAATTTGTAACGGTTGAGCATTTGCTTCTAGCATTGCTTAATATAGATGAAGTGATCACTTTTTTAAGAAATAAACGAGTTGATGCTGATGAATTTCAAAATGAATTAGAGTGTTATATTGATTCACATACACCGCTCATTGCACTTGATTCTAATATTGATATTGTGCCAACAATAGGTTTTCAACGTGTTTTACAACGTAGTGTTTATCAGGCACAATCTGCACAAAGAAATACGATATATGCAATGAATGTACTGGTGAGTATTTTTTCTGAAAAGGAGTCCTATGCGGTTTATTTGTTAAAACTTAATAATATTTCACGCTTAGATGCCATGAAAGGTATTTTAAATAGAGTGTCAGAACCTATTATAAGTGAGTCAAAAATTGAACTAGGTAAGAAAAAACCCAAACAATCCTCATTGGAAATTTATACAATAAATCTATGTGAAAAAGCTAAATCTGGGAAAATAGACCCCCTATTTGGTAGGGAGGAAGAGGTTATTCGTACAGTGCAAGTATTGTCTAGACGTCGTAAAAATAACATACTGTTTGTCGGTCTTGCTGGTGTTGGCAAAACAGCTATTGCACAAGGTATTGCTTTAAAAATTATTGAAGGAAAAGTACCAGACGTTTTAAAGAAAGCTAGTATTTATTCACTAGATATTGGCGTACTCATTGCAGGCACAAAATATCGAGGCGATTTTGAGAAACGCTTTAAAATAGTACTAACAGATTTGGAAAAAATTCCACAGGCTATTTTGTTTATTGATGAAATTCATACATTGATTGGTGCAGGTAGCGTTTCTGGTGGTTCATTGGATGCATCTAATTTATTAAAACCTGCATTAGCTGATGGTACACTTAGATGTATGGGCTCAACCACTTATGAAGAGTATCGAAAAATATTTGAAAAAGATCATGTATTGTCACGTCGTTTTCAAAAAATTGATATTGATGAGCCTTCAGTAGTAGATACTGTCAAAATTTTGCAAGGTCTTAAAAAATATTACCAAAATCATCATAAAGTTAAATATTCAGTGGCGGCATTAAGCTCTGCTGCTGAATTGTCTCATCGTTATATGAATGATCGCCGCTTACCAGATAAAGCCATTGATGTGATTGATGAAGCAGGTGCTTATCAACAAATTCAGCCTAAATCAAAACGTAAAATTAATATTGGTGTGGGTGATATTGAAAATATTATTGCCAAATTAGCGCGTATTCCGTCTAAACAAGTGACTAATGATGACAAATTTTTACTTAAAAACTTAGAAGTAGAGCTTAAATTAGATGTGTTTGGACAAGATTACGCACTGAGTAGCCTATCTACGGCGATTAAGTTGTCACGTTCAGGTTTGGCGCAAGTTGATAAACCAATGGGATCTTTTCTTTTTGCGGGTCCAACGGGTGTGGGTAAGACAGAAATTTGCAAGCAATTGGCTCGAATTATGGGGGTTAAGTTGTTGCGTTTTGATATGAGTGAGTATGGAGAGCGTCATTCAATTTCTAGACTAATTGGTTCACCACCAGGCTATGTAGGTTATGATGAAGGTGGTTTACTGACTGAAGCGGTTAATGCCAGCCCATATGCTGTACTACTACTTGATGAGATTGAGAAAGCCCACATGGATATTTTTAATCTATTACTGCAAGTCATGGACAACGGCAAAATGACTGATGCTAATGGTCGAGAGACTGACTTTAGAAATGTAATTTTAGTGATGACATCAAATGCTGGCGCGCAAAGTGTTCAACGTGCATCAATGGGTTTTAGTGAACAAGACCATTCATTAGATTATGAAACTGAATTGAAGAAATCATTCACACCAGAATTTAGAAATCGTTTATCAGAAGTTATTTATTTTAATGCACTTAATGAACAAACCATTATTTATGTGGTAAACAAGTTCTTATTTGAATTAGAAGAAGCATTAGAAAATAAACAAGTTTCGCTCATTGTATCTAAGGCTGCCAGAAAATGGTTTGCAAGGCATGGTTATGATACTAAGATGGGTGCACGACCTATGACACGCTTGATTGAAAAAGAAGTCCGTAAGCCGCTAGCAGATGAGTTATTGTTTGGTAAATTAATCAATGGTGGCTTGGTGAAAATTGGTGTTAAAAAAGACAGAATTACCCTTGCAATACAATCATGATGCAAAACATTTTCTAATTAAAGATGAAAATTTTAATTAGCAATGATGATGGCTATCAAGCTCCAGGGATTGTGCAGCTTGCTCAATCTTTAACACAAGAACATGAGATTATTGTGGTTGCGCCTAGTGAAAATAAATCAGCTTCTAGTAGTTCACTCACGTTTGATAATCCTTTAAGGCCAATTCAAATATCAAACAATGTTTATAAAATTGATGCAACGCCAAGTGATTGTGTGCATTTAGCTCTATGTGGCTTCTTAAATGAAAAAATTGATTTAGTGGTGACAGGTATTAATTTTGGCGCTAATTTGGGTGATGATGTAATTTATTCAGGTACCGTTGCTGGCGCGATAGAGGGTCGATTTTTAGGCTTGCCATCTGTGGCGATATCACTAGCAAGTTGGAAAGGTCAACATTTTGAGACGGCAGGCATCATTGCAAAACAATTAATTAACCAAATATCTCATACTCAGTTGTCACATGATACTGTGCTAAATGTCAATGTACCAGATGTGTCTTTGAATTATATTAAAGGATTTCAAACAACGCGTTTAGGAAAACGCCATATGTCAGAGCAAAGTGTTGCTGATAAAGATGACCCAACTCTTTACTGGATTGGTGAAAATGGTAAAGAGGCCGATAATGGCGTAGGTACAGATTTTCATGCCATTGCTAATTATTATGTATCAGTCACTCCTTTACAAATTGATTTAACTAAATATAATGAGATTGATACGGTGTCAAAATGGCTAAATCAAATCAAATAATAACAATCTTATTTATTTAGTTTAATTTTAATATTACTAGATTTCTTTGTTATTCATGGGTGATGGATAATTGAACATTAAATGCGTTGTGGTTAACTTTAGGATGTTATTACTGTTGTTTAAAATCTAGCGTTAGTAAAAAATTGTTTTTGTGTTAATGGTATGTATAAATGTCTCATTTTTGAGGTTTTTAAAAGTTTCACATCTAGTTTTGACTTTCATACTTTGGCAAAATATTTTTGGATGATTTAGTTCAATTTATTTAAATCTATGATTATCTAGAGCGCTGTTTATTGGTTTATTAAATCTTTTATCATACACTCAAAAAAGACAGTAAAATAGTGTTATAGTTTGAGTGTTCTTAGCTTTATTTTTGTTAATAGCCTTTAGTTGGTATGGTGTGAGTAATTTTTCAGTATTCAGTTATGGCTTTTTATTCAACATTATTGTAAATAACTAAGGAATAAGCATTGAATTTTAAATAAGACAAAACTTCTGTGGTTAAAAAACCAACTACCAACTCATGATTTTCCTAATATCATTTACATCGATAGTGAGTCTTTTACATTATCGCATATGGGTGTTTATGGTTATGAGTGTTATTATAAATGATAAAAATCATTCGTTTTAAAACTTGACGTGAACAGTATCAATAGATATTTATTGACAAGTATCAAGTTTTATTAGATTAAATTCTAGATACCAATCAACTAAAAGTTGTTGGCAATCTGAATAGATATAAATTTGAATTCAAATAATGTGTAAATTATTTATAGATAATATTGAAGTAGCGTATATAATTTTTTCTATTATTGTATTAGTATGCTACTTACTTTGAGTAAGTGATATTTTGTATAATTCGTTTCAAAGACTATTAAACCACTGTGTAGCTTTAAGGTTTGAAAAAATATGAGCAATAATTAAACGTAGAAGTGGATTTAAATAACTTAATTTATGCTTTCTGTATACATAAAAATCAATAATATAGATACAGGCAATGATAAAGAAATGGTTTTAATTCGGTTCCAGCAAATGTAGTTATTTTTTTACACTTTAGTTCTAAAAATAGAACAACAAGAAAATGCATAAAAACAATTAGCCATAGCAGCCACTTATTGATAAAAACACAGAAAATACTACTAGTATCTAATAAAAAAATGATGATTTGCCATAATGTGTAAATAAACAAAAACCAATGCCAAAAGTTATAGTATATAGTTTGATAAATCTAGAATCATAAAAACCATGATATCCAGCCCTAGATGCTAGTAATGTAACACCGATAAATACAACACTAAGTCAAATAATTAAACTATTTTTTAAGAATTAAACACACTAAATGTTGTGTAAACTTATCGTTTTGTTAAATATCAGTTCATCGCTTGATTGATTGTCTCGACAAAAATATCCTTCACGTTCAAACTGATAAGCGAATTCAGGTTTGCTATTAACCATACTAGGTTCTACTACACCATAACTGGTGATTAGTGATTGAGGATTAAATAACTGTTCAAAGTGATCATTTTTACCAGGGTTTTCAAGTGTGAATAATCGCTCATATAATCTAAATTCTGCTTTGAACGCTTTACTGGCCTCAACAAAATGAATTACGCCTTTGACTTTACGACCATCTGCAGGATTTTTACCCAATGTATTAGGGTCGTATATTGCGTATACGATGGTAATATTACCATCAAAATCGGTGTCAAAAGTAGTTGCATGAATTACATAAGCAGATCGTAGACGTACTTCTTTATTGATTGCCAGTCGTTTAAATTTTTTATTAGGAACTATTTCTTTAAAGTCTGCCCTGTCAATATATAATTCACGAGAGAAGAATATATCACGTTTACCCATTGTCTCATTTTGTGGATGAATGGGGGCTTTTAAGGTTTCAATTTTGCCTTCTGGATAATTTTCAATAATGATACGTATTGGATCAATCACGCCCATTGTACGTGGTGCCTTGATATTTAAATCATTACGTACAGCGGCTTCTAAAATTGTTATGTCTGTAATGCTATCCACTTTAGAAATACCAATTCGATTGACAAAGTCGCGAATACTGGTCGCAGTATAACCACGACGACGAAGCCCTGAGAGCGTAGGCATACGTGGATCATCCCAGCCAGGTATCAATCCATCTTCGACTAATTTTTGTAATTTACGTTTTGACATGACGGTATATTCTAAATTTAGCCGTGAAAACTCATATTGATGTGGACGATTAGGTTTATTAAAATCATTTATGTTTTCTAGTATCCAATCATATAGGCGCCGATTGTCTTGAAATTCCAATGTGCATAAAGAGTGAGTTACACCTTCAATCGCATCACTAATACAATGAGCAAAATCATACATTGGATAAATACGCCATTGATTACCAGTTTGATGATGTTTATCAAAGCGAATACGGTATAGAGTTGGGTCACGCATACACATAAATGGACTACTCATATCAATTTTGGCACGTAGTACACACTCACCTTCTAAAAATTCACCTGCTTTCATTTTTGCAAATAATTCTAAATTTTCTAGAATTGATGTATTTCTATAAGGACTATTTTCCCCAACTTTTTTTAAAGTGCCTCTATAGGTGCGAGCTTCATCTGCATTTAAAAAACAAATGTAAGCTAGATTTTTATTAATAAGTTCAATGGCATACTCATAAAACTGGTTAAAATAATGAGAACTGTACTTAATGTCACCATCCCATGCAAATCCAAGCCATTTAATGTCTGTTTTAATGGCGTCTATAAATTCAACATCTTCTTTAGCAGGATTAGTATCATCAAATCGCAAATTACATTGCCCCTTGTAATCTTTTGCTAAACCAAAATTTAGACAAATTGATTTAGCATGTCCAATATGCAAATAACCATTAGGCTCAGGCGGAAAACGTGTTTGAATGGAAGTATACAATTTTTGCTCCAAATCGTTATCAATTTTGTTGCGGATAAAGTTGGTGTGGATGGCCTTATTCATAAGATTTGTATTATAGTGAATAATAATAGTAAAATTCATGTTATGAAGTTATCAATCAAATATCCAAATATCGTTAGATTTACTTTCTTGCAATTGACAGTATTATCAATGCCGTTATTTGTGTTAAATGTTAAATATATGTCAGAGTTGATAATTTTTATTTTGATAATTTTTGGCATATATTTCTCTACATATGAAAAAGTACTTCCTTTTATGCATGATCAGTTAAAGTTGTATAGTTATTTGATTTTTGTGTTTTTCTTGTCTATTGTCATGTCTGTAATTTTATCGGATAATCCAAGCCATGGAATTAGCAAAATTGGTTCCAATATTCATTTTTTAGTTGCACCATTTGTGGCATATAGTATTTTTAAATGTAATGTCAATTTTAAGCATATGGTGTTAGCAATTAAGCTAAGTATTATTATTGGAAGTATCTATGCTGTTTACCAGAATTCTTACTTAGGTATTGACAGGGTAGAAGCAGGGGCTGATTCACCCACAATATTTGGCTTTATTATGGTATTTTTTGCTTTTGTTGCTATCATTGATGTTTGGAGTCAAACTAATAAAGAAAAATTATTTTCATTTCTTATTTTCTTATTGGCGTCATACTCTATAATTTTAAGTGGTACACGTATCTCATGGATGATATTTTTAGTGTTATTTTTCAGTGTTATATTTATTTGGTTTATTCAAGGATGCTTAACTAAGAAAGGCTTGTTACTAATTGTGGTAACAGCAGTTATTACAACAGTTTTTTTTATACATAGTAAACAAGTTAATGATAGAATTAACGTTGCTTTTGAAGAGATTAAAACTTTTTCTAAAAATAAAAATTCGTATGGTTCTATAGATCTAAGATTATCAATGTGGCGTGGTGGTTTGGCAGCTTTTAAGCAACAACCAATAATTGGTTATGGTTATCAAAATACTGGGCTTGCAGCTAGTAGATATACATCTGGTAGTTATGAAAAAGGACTTATTAAAGGTCAAAAAATGCTACATAATGACTATATTAATTCCCTAGTTGGATTTGGTATTGTGGGTTTGCTGGTGTTATTAATGTTGTTATTTTTACCTTTGGCTATATTTTTCAAACGATTAAGAACTAATAAGGATTTTACTAAAAATGCAATTGGTCTATTATTTATTATTGCCTTATCAGTGTACGCTATTACCGACAGTATATATTCTCACAATGTAATGCGGAGCTTCGTTGTATTTTTCTTAGGTGTTTTACTTCCTGTGCCTACAAAAAGTAGACTTACTTCTTAGTAGGTTTATCTTATTTTTGTAAAAAATCTTCTTTTTTAAGTTTTACATATCGTCTTTCTGATTTTGTTATTAACAATAGTTGACGTAACCCTAGTTTTATCTGAAAATAAACTCTTTTTATTCGAAAATATAAGTTGCCTTGTAGATTGTTACAATTATCAATAGTTGAAGTGAATATTTTTTCTGGATAGATGTTGTTTAATCCATAATAATTACACTGATCCAGTTGAATAATGGGCGCTGGTTCTACTTGATAGGCTTTGATGCTATTACAAGCAGTAATATGTGCATCAGCTAGTGCAATTCCTTTTCTTTTTTCGCATTGTATGAGTTTTTTTGCTCCATTTGGATAGAGAATATATCCAGCAGCGCCTGTTCTATCTTGATAAAGACGAAGAAGTTTTGAGTTACATTCGAGGAGTACATTAGATTTTGAGATGAATTTTTTTCTACTTCTGTTTTCAAGATTGACTAAATCAATACTTTTTTTATCAGAAAGATTTGCAAGTAATTCGGGTACACATTTTGATAGTAACGCATCGTCTTCTAGTATTAAGGCTGGTTGGTTTGATTGAATTACCTTATTCCATGCACAGCGATGAGAAAAATAACAAGCAACTTCGGTTGCCTTTAAGGGGCGTTGCCAATCTTGGCAATACTGTTTGTGAATTGTTGTACTTACATCAGTGGTTGATATTGCATCTAAGAACTCAAAATCTAACTTAAGTGCAAATAACTGTTCTTGTTGAAAGTTGCGACGTTCTACAGAATTTTCTAAATTAATAACAAAAATATTCATCTACCATCATCCTATTTTTAGCATATGCTTTGCGTTTAAAATGTTTATAGACAAGACAGTGTCAATTTTTTGTAATCTTAGAAGCGCTTCAAGCAATATTTGACCTACAATGTTAATTATTAATACGCCAAACCATATTTATAAGCGTGTCGCCATTACCAATTGTAAACATTAAAGTATTATTCCTTCTATATTGAGGTTGGTATTTTTTCTTTATTATCCTTGTTGTTTTGTGCATTAGTAATGAAACGCCCATTTTTATATTTTGATAGTATTTAGTAGGTATGGACATGCTATGGATAAATCCTTAAGTGCATTATCATCAGAGTAATCTGAAAAAATATCAGTTACAAAAACCAGCCATCGTGTGTTTCAATATTATGAAAATCATTATAAGTGTATATTATCTCTCTATGCAGTAATAAGTTGTTTTTTCTGGCTTTTAAAATCCATACTAATCTTATTGGACAGATTTTTTATTTTTTTGGTTAAAATTGTTGAACCACCTATTTAAAAATATTGGAGAGAGAAACACAACCTTAATCCAAACTTTAAATTTGTACATTATAAAATTAAAGCATTTATTTTAGTGTGTCGACAGGTATCTTAAAAATTTTGAGTAGCTAATTTACCATAAATAGTATTTTGGTTTTTAAGTGACGGTGTTTGATAACGAATAAACACAATATTATTAATGTTTTTTCTTTTTCTAGCATGCCTTTTTGCCAGACAGATTAATCAAAAATTTTTCATCTAAATGTTGAAATATAATTTCAATTATATTCTTAATGCTATCATGCATTTTAACATCATCCTCTTACAATACATATAGGTTGGAAAAAGTTGTATGGTCAGGTGTGTACGTACAAATTTACGTATAGGTTTTGGCTTATACCAATCAAAGTTTGCTTGAGTTTTAAAAGTAGTATTTAGATAGTGACTTGTACCTTGTATTTTTTAATAAAAGGCCGAGCAAAGAGTAAGAAAATTGCCATGGCAGAAACTGGATTTCATGACAATCCAATAAAAGCACAATGCTCTAGGCTACCAAAAATAAGTGGCTTGTTTGGTTTTGTCTTAATACAGTATAAATTTATTTGATCTAATTGTTCTATAGCAAGTTTAATATAATTTTCCTTACCAACAAACACGCCACCTGTGATTATGATTAAATCATAATCAGATTAGAGAGTTATGGCTTAAGCCATTCCTAAGTAAGAGCACAGATAATTTCTCCTGTAAATAAAGTCGTATAATGAGAGCTTGATTGTTATTAATAAGATTGTAATATTTGAGGTTGAATTTGGTGAGAATCAATTGCTGCCATCTTTTTAAATGACATTTTTAATTTAAATGATTACTTGTCTATATAAGATAATCCGATAGAACTTCTATCTAAATTGATAATATAAATAGTAATTTTTGTAGCGTTCATTAGATTTTCCAATATTCTTCAATCCAGGACGATGGCTGGATGTGTCGATACCATTTTCCACTACATCCAATAATTGCTTCGGGGGGATTGGGTAAGCCATGAAATAAAACAACTTTTGAACCCTTGGGTATAAAAGGTGTTTGAAACCAAGACTTTATCCAAGAAGGACAACAGCGATACTTAAAGCTTGGTACCCATTCATCTGGCCAATATCTCAATTTGTCTTGTTTGTACATTTCACGTGATAAGTACGCCTGTTCATGGCGTACTTCGGTTTTCACTAATTCATAATTTTGTTCAAAATGACTTAAAATTTCTGAATGTTGCCCAATTTCAAACCTAAATATTGATGAGTTGCCTTCTATTTTTTTTGGATTTTTCTTATCATGGGCAATTAGAAAGTCACCAGGATAAGTGAAAAAATCATTTAAATTTCCAACCACCACTATATCTAAATCTAGAAATAAAGTAGGTCCAGATAAGCCACCAAAGTCTTTTTTAAATACAGTTAATTTTTGCCAACCCCTTTCTGGCAATCCAGGTGATAGGTCTAATTTTGGTAAATCTTGTACTTCTACCTCGTCTCGTATGCCTATACTATTTTCAGTGAAACACACAAATCGAAACGGCATAAAAAGATGACGAGAAACCATGCCAAAGAGTCGATTAACATACTCAACAGAAAATTTATCACCCCATTTCATGCATACAATATTAACTTTATTCACTTGTTCTTTTTGAAAATTATTTTTTTTGTATAAAATTACTGGTTATATTACAAATAAACATTAATTGATCAGAATTTATATCTCTATTAATCAAGCAAAACTCCAGTTTGGATCTAGTGAATTATTTCGTTATAATACCATAATTGGTAGAATATTATTTTTAATAAAGGACACATACGGTGTATCGTTTAGAACGTTATCGTGATTGACCAATATTAGATTTTATATAAAAAAGCATTAAATAATAACATTTGGTATTATCTGTTATCAGAATAACAGATAATACCAACTTATATGTGTGATTTATTTAGGAAAACGATTAGGTGGTGAGTGTAATTAGTTTCAACTCATTTATTCAAGGATATTATTTATGAATATAATGCCAATTATCTTATCTGGTGGTTCTGGTAAGAGATTATGGCCATTATCTCATAAGCAACATCCTAAACAGTATTTGTCTTTAGTGAGTGATAAAAGTATATTGCAAGAAACAATTTTGCGTTTAGATGGGTTAAATAATTTTATGGATCCCATGATTATTTGTAATATTGACCATCGTTTTTTAGTTGCACAACAATGTCGGGAAATTGGTATTAAAAGTCCAACAATTTTACTTGAGCCGATTGGTAAAAATACCGCTCCCGCTATTGCGGCTGCAGCATTGCAATCAATTAAACAATCAGACGATATAATACTATTTGTACTATCAGCTGATCATATTATTCAAGATATTAAAACTTTTCATAAGACAGTTTATATTGCTATTAAGCAAGCTCAAGCAGGAAAATTGGTTACTTTTGGTATTGTGCCAACGCAGGCTAATATCAATTATGGTTATATCAAATCATCTGAAATTAATATTGATGGTGCATATCAAGTTGAAAAATTTATCGAAAAACCTAATTTGAAAACTGCAGAATCATATTTAGAGCAAGATAACTATTTTTGGAATAGTGGTATATTTGTGTTTCAAGCCAACACACTGATTAATGAGTTAACTATTTATTCGCCCGACATTATTAAATCAGTTAATAAGGCAGTTGATAATGCAATACTAGATTTTGATTTTATTCGCTTAGATAAACAAGCATTTACTAAATCACCAAGTGATTCAATTGATTATGCATTAATGGAAAAAAGTAGTCATGTTGTTGTTGTGCCATTGGATGCACGATGGAATGATATTGGTTCATGGTCAGCACTTTATAATATTGGCACAAAAGATAGTAATAATAATGTCATTTCAGGAAATGTTTTTACTAAAGATACGATTAATACTTATATTAACGCAAATCACCACATGGTCGCCACACTTGGTGTGGAAAATCTAATTATTGTGAATACACTTGATGTTACCTTTATTGCTAGTCAAGATAAGGTTAAAGAGATAAAATCTATTGTTGTAAAATTACAAAATTCTAACAGACATGAGAATGGAATGCACCGAAAAGTTTTTAGACCATGGGGTTGGTTTGACTCTATTGATTCAGGCAAATACTTTCAAGTAAAAAAGCTTCATGTCAATCCAGGTGCAAAATTATCACTACAAATGCATTACAAACGTGCAGAGCACTGGGTGGTTGTAAATGGTACAGCAACTGTTACAAATGGTAAAAAAGTATTAACCTTGGGCAAGGGAGAATCAGCTTATATTCCTATTGGTATAATACATGCCTTGGAAAATAAAACCAGAAAATCATTGGAGGTTATTGAAGTGCAAAGCGGTGCTTATTTGGGTGAGGATGATATCGTTAGATTTGAAGACATATATGCTCGTAGTAAAAAGTGAATAACAGAGTGTATAAATATATTATATGTTGAAATTTTTTTAGAGCCTAAATAGTGAATAAAAAGAAAGCATTAATTACAGGTATAACTGGTCAAGATGGTGCTTATTTAGCAGAATTTTTATTAGAGAAGGGTTATGAGATTCATGGTATTAAACGCCGTTCTTCATCATTTAATACCGATCGTATTGATCACCTTTATCAAGATCCACATACTTCTCATAGAAATTTTATTCTCCATTATGGCGATTTATCTGATTCAATGAGCTTAGTACGCATTATTCAACAAATCCAGCCTGATGAAATCTATAACCTCGGTGCACAATCACATGTTGCAGTTTCATTTGAAATACCAGAATATACGGTAGATACTGTTGGTCTTGGTGCACTTCGTATATTGGAAGCAATTCGTATTTTAGGTTTGGAAAAGAAAACTCGTTATTATCAAGCTTCTACTTCGGAGTTATATGGAGAGGCACAAGAAATACCACAAAAAGAAACTACGCCTTTTTATCCACGTTCTCCTTATGCAGTTGCTAAACTTTATGCTTATTGGATTACAGTTAATTATCGTGAAGCTTATGGTATGTATGCTTGTAACGGAATTTTGTTTAATCATGAATCGCCGATACGTGGAGAAACATTTGTTACTCGTAAAATCACCAGAGCATTGGCTCGTATTTCACTAGGCTTGCAAGATAGAGTTTATCTTGGCAATATGGATGCTAAGCGAGATTGGGGACACGCTAAAGATTATGTAGAAATGCAATGGCTCATGCTACAGCAGGATGAGCCAGATGATTTTTGTATTGCTACTGGTGTTCAATACTCTGTACGTGATTTTGTTAATTTTTCTTGGGGTCATTTAAATAAAAAAATCCGCTGGGAAGATAAAGGTATGAATGAAAAAGGTTATGATATGGAAACTGGTAATTTAATTGTTGCGGTTGATGCACGCTATTTCCGACCAACTGAGGTAAAAACATTACTTGGCGATTCAACCAAAGCTAAAGAAAAACTAGGCTGGGTGCCAAAAATTACCTTAGAGGAGATGGCACGTGAGATGATGGAAAATGACATTAATCTTGCTAAGCGCGATACCTTGATTAAAAGGCACGGCTTTAAAATACCTAATTTTAACGAATAATTAATCCAAGATGCAGCTTAACGATAAAATTTATATTGCTGGTCATCAAGGCTTAGTCGGTTCAGCAATCGTTAGAGAATTAAAAAACCAAAATTTTAAAAATTTAATTTATAAAACTCATAATGAGTTGGATTTAACTAATCAACAACAAGTGGCTAATTTTTTCGCCAAAAAAAAACCACAATATGTCTTTCTAGCTGCCGCTAAAGTTGGTGGGATTTATGCTAATAATGAATTCCCTGCTGATTTTATTTATAACAATTTAATGATAGAAGCTAATATTATTCACAGTGCCTATCAAAATAAAATAAAACGATTATTATTTTTAGGTAGCTCTTGTATTTATCCAAAATATGCACCACAGCCTATACAAGAAATATACTTACTAACATCAACATTAGAGCCTACTAATGAGCCTTATGCGATTGCTAAAATAGCAGGCATTAAACTTTGTGAATCCTACAATCGGCAACATAATACTGATTTTCGCTCAGTTATGCCTACTAATTTATATGGCATAGGCGATAATTTCTATTCTAAAAATTCCCACGTCATTCCTGCTTTAATACGTCGTTTTCACGAAGCAAAAATTAATAATGCTAATGAAGTGGCAGTTTGGGGTACAGGTAAAGCAATGCGAGAGTTTTTGTATGTTGATGATATGGCAAAAGCGTGTATTTTTGTTATTTCTTTTAATAAAAATACTTACAAAAATAACACTGATCCAATGTTATCGCATATTAATATCGGTACTGGTGAAGACATCACCATCAAGCAATTAGCAGAATTAATCAAAAAAGTAACAAGGTTTAAAGGCAAAATTATTTGGAATGATAAAATACCAGATGGTACGTTAAGAAAACGGTTGGACATTAATAAAATTAGTAAATTAGGCTGGCAAGTAACAACTAGTTTGGAAGATGGTTTAGATAAAGCTTATCGATGGTTTATGAATAATGCTAAATAAAATTAAAGACTTAAAAAACCATAGTGGTTTTATGAAATATTTTAAAAATACATCATGGCTGTTTGGGGAAAAAATTCTGCGTATGGCTATAGGATTGTTCGTTGGTATTTGGGTTGTCCGGTACCTAGGTCCAGAGCAGTTCGGATTGTTCAGTTATGCTCAAAGTTTTGTGGGTTTGTTTGCAGTCATTGCCACACTTGGTCTTGATGGAATAGTGGTGCGTGAATTAGTTAAGGGTGAAAATTGTATAAATGAACTTATCGGAACAGCGTTTTGGTTAAAATTTATAGGTGCATTATTCGTACTATTGATCTTAGCTATTGCTATAAATTTCACCTCAAATGACAGTTTTACTAATGCTTTAGTATTCATTATAGCCTCAGCCACCATCTTTCAAAGTTTTAATGTGATAGATATGTATTTTCAAGCTAAAGTACTAAGTAAGTATGTGGTATATGTAAATGTAGTTACTCTTTTTATATCCTCTATCATAAAAATAGTACTTATTTTAAATGAAGCATCATTGATAGCCTTTGTTTGGGTTATTTTGTTCGATAGTTTTATATTGGCAGTTGGGTTATTTTTTTTAAAGAATTCAATTTTAGAAATTAAAAAATTAGTTTTTAGAAAAGAAATGGCAGTTAGTTTATTACGAGATAGTTGGCCGTTGATTATCTCTGGTTTAGCATTGTCAATTCAATCATATATAGATCAAATTATGTTAAAAGAAATGCTTGGTTTTGCTAAAGTAGCATATTACAGTATAGCGTTTAAGTTAATGGCAATATTTGGATTTCTACCAATGATAATTCAGAGTACATTTTTACCTGCTATTATTAGTACTAAAAAAATATCACCAAATCTTTATCGCTTCAGAACGCTTAATTTTTATAGATTGATGATGAGTATGTTCTTAGTAGTATCACTACCAATTTATTTTTTTGGGGAAAGTGTGGTTGTTCTTTTATATGGAGGTTTGTATGTAGAAGCTGGAGCTATTTTTGCAATTTTTGGATTCAGATTGTTTTTTGCATTTTTTGGTGTAGGTAGAAGTAGTTATTTATTAAATGAGAATATGCAAAAATATTCGTTGTATACAATTGCATTAGCTAGCTTTTTAAATATAATTTTGAATTATATATTAATACCAATATATGGTATTAATGGGGCAATGATAGCTACATTTGTATCATTTACTTTTAATATTTTTATATTTGATTTAATAATGAGATCTACAAGGAGCAATGTATTGTTAATGATTGTGGCGATATTTTCATTTTGGAAGCTAAAATTTAGTGAGGTAAATAGTGAGTCCTAAAATTTTTATATTAGATGTAGATGGTGTAATGACAGATGGAAGGTTTTACTATTCATCAGATGGAAAAATCATGAAAGTGTTTGGGGCGGATGATAATGATGCTTTATCATTACTAGAGCCATATCTTGATATTCATTTTGTAACAGGAGATCATAGAGGTTTTGAAATATCAAAATCTAGAATAGTGGACGATATGAAAAGACCACTTCATTTAGTAAGTACGATTAAAAGAATTGATTGGATTAAAGAGAAATGGGACCTAAAAGAGGTAATTTATATGGGAGATGGTATATTTGATCATTATGTGTTTAAAAAAGTAGCTTATTGTATTGCCCCTGCAAATGGTGATGAATATGTGAAGAGTGTAGCGGACTTTATTACTAAGAGAAGTGGTGCGAATCGTGCCGTTGCAGAAGCTAGTTTACATATATTAGAAAATTTTTTTAAGCCATATATTCTAGATGAATTACCAAATAAATAAATTAGATTAAGTGGACACTAGACAGCATGATAAAAGATTTTTTAAAAAATAAAAAAGCCACATTACTATGTAGTGGCCCTATGAGTAAAAATTGTATTGATGCTAGTATAGAATTATCTAAACAATTTAATATACCCCAGATCCTTATTGCCAGTAGAAGACAAATAGATAGTAAGGAATTTGGAGGTGGTTATGTAGAAAATTTCACTACTGAAAAATTTGTAAATTATGTAAAAAATAAAAATGCAAACAAAATTTTTTTAGCAAGGGATCATGGCGGTCTTTGGCAAGGCATATCTGAAATAGAAAATAATTTAAATATATTAGATTCTATGATTTCTGCGAAAAAATCACTTGAAAATGATATTTTAGCTGAATTTAATTTTCTACATTTAGATCCTAGTATTCCAATTCAAGGTGAAAATTTAACAATAGATAAAATCTTAAATAGATTATTTGAACTATATGGTCATACCTTTGAGTTTGCCAAACAAAATAATAAAAATATACAATTTGAATTAGGAACCGAAGAGCAAGATGGTTATGGACAAAGCCTTGAACAATTTGAATATTTCTTAAATGAAACTCAAAAATTTTATAAAAAAAATAAAATAACAAAACCAACTTTTGTAGTTGCTCAAACAGGTACAAAAGTGATGGAGTGTAAAAATGTAGGGATATTTAAAGATGATATTATAACTACTAGTAATTTATCGCTTGAACATTTAAAACAGACTGTATTTCTGTGTAAGAAATATGATGTGATGTTAAAAGAACATAATGTTGATTATCTCAGCAATGAGGCGTTGTCTTTAAGACCAATATTAGGCATCCGCGCTTCAAATGTAGCACCAGAGTTTGGTGTAGTTGAAACAAAAGGTTTTTTATACCTTTTAAATACTTTTGGATATAAAAAAGAATTTGATTTATTTGTAAATATAGCTGTATCCTCAAATAAATGGAAAAAATGGATATTGGAAGATAGTAAAACTACAGCAATTGATAAAACTATTATTTGCGGGCATTATATATTTTCAAATGAACAAATAATTGAAATGAAACAAAAAGTTGTAAGTGGATTGTTACGGAAGAATATAAATTTAGATGAATATTTAAAAACATTGATTAAACAATCTATGACAAGATATATACAATTATTTAAAATGATATGAAGGATATAAAATGGAACTGGTAACTACAAAAAAACCATGGGGAAAAGAGGATCTTCTAGAAAAAAATGAGAAATATGTGTTTAAAAAACTAACAATGTATAAAGGGCATGCATGCAGTTTACAATACCATGAGATAAAAACTGAAACAGTGTATCTTTTAATTGGGAGTTTAAAAGTATATATTGGAGATAAAATAGACGAACTTGATGAAGTTGTTATGAAACCAAATAGTTATCTAACTCTCTATCCATTTAAAATTCATAGAATGGAAGCATTGGAAGATAGTATTTATTTTGAAATCTCAACGCCAGAATTAAAAGATGTTGTTAGACTACAAGATAGATATAAACGAGATTAGTATGCAATATAAAGTTTTAATAGCTTCTGCTGGGCTTGGTAATAGACTGAAAGGTATGACAAAAAATGTTAATAAAGCCTTAATATCAGTTGCTCATAAACCTGTAATTTCATATATTATTGAAAAATTTGATGAAAATGTAGAATTTATTATACCTGTAGGATATAAAGCGCAAACTGTTAAAGATTATTTAACTCTAGCTTATTCGAATAGAAAATTTACTTTTGTTGATGTTAATTTGTATGAAGGCGAGGGCTCTGGTCTTGGCTATACTATTATTCAATGTGAAAAATACTTACAATGCCCTTTTATATTTAGTTCAAATGATACTCTAGTTTTAGAGAATATTAAACCTCCATTACACAATTGGATGGGTCAAGCCAAAATTAAAAATAATAGTCAATATCGAACAATAAGAACTCAAAAAAGAGATGTAGTGGAGATATGTGTAAAAGGTACAAAGGGTGATGTTAAGGCCTATATAGGATTAGCTGGGATTTATGATTATAAAGAGTTTTGGAAGGCTATGAATAGCGGGATAAATCAAGGCTCAATTGAAATAGGCGAAAGTTATGGTCTTAGGTTTTTAATAGATAAGGGGATTGAACCAATTACATTTACATGGTTTGACACTGGCAATATTAATGAATTAAATAAAACAAGAGAGTATTTTAGTAAAAATATTGATGCAAATATATTAGAAAAAGAAGAAGAAGCTATTTGGTTTGTGGCTGATAAAGTTGTTAAATTTTCTATTGATGAGTTATTTATAAAAGATAGAGTGCAAAGAGCAAAAGGTTTGGAAAACTTTATACCAAGTATAATAAATTCAACTACTAATATGTATTCATATAACAAGGTTAAAGGTGAAGTTCTTTCTAAGAATCCTACAATAAGCACTTTTAAGTATTATCTTGATTGGATGGAAAAGTTTTGGATTAAAAAAGATTTAGATAAAAATCAAGAAAAAGAATTTAAAGATATTTGTATGAAGTTTTATAAAGAAAAAACATACAAAAGAGTGAAACAATATTTTACAATTTTTGAGCAGATAGACTTAGAAGAAATAATAAATGGTAATAAAATTCCTAAAATTTTTAATTTATTAGATAAAGTTAATTGGAATGAATTAACTTGTGGTATTCCTGTTAGATTTCATGGCGATTTGCATTTTGAAAATATTCTTATAAATAGTGAAAGTAAAATACCATTTACTTTAATTGATTGGAGGCAAAATTTTGGTGGAATTATGGACTATGGTGATATTTATTATGATTTTGCAAAATTAAATCATGGCATTATTGTGTCACATGAATTGGTTGATAAAAATCTATTTGAAGTGGATCATAGACTAAATACAGTTTATTATGATTTTTTAAGAAAACAAAATTTAGTTGATTGTGAAAATTATTTTAAAAAATGGATTGAACAACAAGGATATAGTTATAAGAGAGTGCAATTAATGACAGCATTAATTTATCTTAATATTGCAACACTTCATCATTATCCATACAGTTTATTGCTTTTTTATCTTGGTAAAAATATGTTAAATGAGATTTTAGGAGAAGGTTAGTGGAAATAAGAACTAGAAATAGATGCGAAATTACAAAGAGTGAAAATTTAGAAATTTTGCATACTTTGAGAAATTTTCCAGTTTATATGGGGTGTACTAAACAATTACAAAAGGAAGACTTGGTTGCTGATATGACTTGGGTTATTTTTAAAAATTCAGGATTGATTGAATTAAAAGAATTGATTCCTTTAAATATACTATATCCTGAAAATCATGCAGGGGCTGTAGGAAAAATATGGGACAATCATCATAATGCATTTGCTAAATTTTTAAGTTACTATAATCCAAATAGTTTGATTGAAATTGGAGGGGCTCATGGGATTTTATCAAAAAAGTACCAAGATATTAACAGCTCAAATTGGACCATTGTAGAACCAAATCCTATTCTAGCTAGTGGAGTAAAAGTCAATCTTATAAAATGTTTTTTTGATGATACTTTTATATTTGAAGATGATTATGACACAATAGTACATTCCCATGTATTTGAACATATTTATGAACCAG
This sequence comes from Candidatus Ruthia magnifica str. Cm (Calyptogena magnifica), assembly GCF_000015105.1. Classification (NCBI taxonomy): domain Bacteria; kingdom Pseudomonadati; phylum Pseudomonadota; class Gammaproteobacteria; family Pseudothioglobaceae (SeqCode); genus Candidatus Ruthturnera; species Candidatus Ruthturnera calyptogenae. Next base: position 958,239 of record NC_008610.1, on the reverse strand, counting down.
ATGCTTTTATAAAATATTTATCTAAGCTCATGAAAGATGGAAAAAAATTAATTTTTAGTATTCCAAATATGAAAGTGATGTTAGAGCGAAAATATACAAATTGTATTAACTTTGAACATACAATTTTTTTAACAGAGCCTTATGTTGAATATCTACTTGCTAAACATGGGTTTAAAATAGATAAAAAAGAATATTTTATGGATGATCATAGTATTTTTTATGGCACTATAAAAGATTCATCTGTACAACCTATTCAATTAAATGATAGCCTATATGAAGAAAATAAAAAACTATATTTAGACTATATTTTATATCATGAAGTATTAGTACATAATTTGAATAAAAGAATAGAAAATAGCACCACTAAGATTTATTTGTTTGGTGCTCATGTATTTTCTCAATACCTAATAGCCTTTGGCTTAAATACTAGTAAAATGGTTTGCCTATTGGATAATGATCCAAATAAACAAGGTAAAAGATTGTATGGCACAGATATGCAAGTTGCATCACCAGAAATTTTAAAAAATATTGAAAATCCCATGGTGATACTTAAAGCTGGCGTTTATAACAATGAAATAAAAAAAGATATTTTGAAAAATATTAATCATAATGTAAGGTTTATGGAGTAAGATTTGAACACACCAACTCTAACTATTTTTGCTAATTTTAGAATTAACAATGAAGAGAGATATCAAAGAATGAAAGATTCATTTGAATCATTTAAAGATATTAAAGCCCAAAAATGGGTGATAAATGTTAGAGGTAGTTACAAACTTAAAACTATTTTTTTTTAAAAGAACAACTTAGTGAGGCGCTGTATCCATATGTAATAGAATCTAGAAAAGGGTGGTTTTATGATACACGAGAGATGTTACCTCAAATAGATACAGATTTTGTATTTTTTTGGATAGAAGATCATATTAATATGGCTAATATTGAAAAATTTGATGATATTTTGATTGATATGAGAGAGAATAAAGTTGATCATTTAATATATAGTTGGTGGCATAATGGTACTAAAGATAAATTTAAATGTATAGTTTCACATGCAACAAATCATTTGAATATATATGATATGAATATGAAAAACATCCATGTCATAGAGAAAAAATTTAGCCGATACTTTTATGTACTATCTGCAGTTAGTATTTCTAGTGTTAAATTGTTTAATAAAATTATTAGAACAAATCATCCGAAATTAAAACGATGGTCAAAAGAAACCCCATTTGATTTTGAAAAAAGATCTACGGATACTGGGTTTTATCCAATCACATTGGCCATACCAAAATATGAACTTTTTGCAAGTATTGATGATGATCATGGGAATGATGGTTACTCATTGATAAGTAGAGGTTTGTATAAGAATAGCATGTCTAGGTATGAAATTAAATTAATTGAATTTAGAGAGAAAAGGAAAAAATTATCCATTTTTAGAAAAATTATCCCAAATTTTATAATCGTAAAAATAATTTTTATTTACTCTATTTTGAGAAGGATAAAGTTTACTTGGATAGATTAATATTTTAAGTAAAATAAAAAAGGATATGCCAAGTTGTCAAATAGAATTTTTTTTGTTTAAAATAATAAGGCGGTTGGTTCTAGAGATAGTATGAGAAATAAATTTACACCTCAGTACCCGCTTAATACGGCAGTATTATTTTTAGTTTTTAATAGACTTGATAACACAAAACAAGTTTTTGAAACTATAAAAAAAGCAAAACCACCCAGGTTATACATAGCAGCAGATGGAGCAAGAGAACAGGAAGAAGGAGAGCGTGAAAAGACTCAGGACGTAAGAGATTTCATAGTTTCAAATATTGATTGGGATTGTAAAGTTCAAACTCTTTTTCAGAAGAAAAATCAAGGATGTGGCCCCAATGTTAAATTATCCATAGATTGGTTTTTTAAAAACGAAGAGTCGGGAGTAATACTTGAAGATGATTGCGTTCCTAGACAAAGTTTCTTTTGGTATTGTGAAGAATTGCTAATAAGATATCAGAATGATAATAGAATTGGAATGATCAGTGGTACCAATCATATAGGGCAAGAATTTATTAAAAACTCTTATACTTTTTCAAAATATAAGGCATGCTGGGGATGGGCGGCTTGGAGAAGATCTTGGGAAAATATGGATTTTGATATGAGTTGGTTAGATAGTTGTAGTAAAAATATAATCATTGAGAATATGGGATATGGAAAACATAGTATTGTATATTGGAATAATGTAGTAAAAACCATTCAATCTGGCGCAGTAAGTGCTTGGGATTGGCAATGGTATTTTTCTCTAGCATCTCAGGGACAGTTGAGTATATTTCCTAAATATAATATGGTTGCAAATTTTGGATTTGGAGATAACGCAACACATACATTTGGTCAAGTTCCAAAGGAATTTACTAAAACAAAAGAATTATATTTCCCCTTGTCTCATCCTAAATATGTATTAGCAAACAGTACTTATGATTTTTCTTTTGAAAATAAAAAAATAAAAAAAACTTTTGTTAAGGTTAAGAAAATTATTTCCATGCTAATTAAAAAATTTCTTAATATTAGGTAATTTTATGCATAAAACAATCATTACTTATGGAACTTTCGATATGTTCCATATTGGACACTTAAAATTACTTAAAAAATTAAAAAATATGGGGGATGAGTTAATTGTTGCTGTTTCAACAGAGAAATTTAATCTTGTTAAAAAGAAAAAGATACTTATACCTTTTGAGCAACGCATTGAAATTGTTAAAAATATTAAATGTGTAGATAGAGTAATTCCAGAAGAAGCATGGGGGCAAAAAATTAAAGATATAAAAAAATATGGGGTTGATGTTTTTGCTATAGGGAATGACTGGAAAGGTGAATTTAATTTTTTAAGTAATTATTGTGAAGTTGTTTATTTAGATAGGACAGAAGATATATCTACAACTGAGTTAAAAAAATCTTTAATTGAATTCCTCTCTACTTCAAAAGAGGATTTTCTTAGTATTTTTGAGGTTAAAAAAACCAAATATGATAAATGAGATTTCTACAAATCGAGGTACTTATAAGTACACTCCAATTGAATTATTTTATGGTAGAAAAATTATTGATTTAGATGTTTGTAAAAATAATTTACTTAATTTTAAAACAATTTTAGATAGAAACAATGTTTCTTTTGGATTGACTTATGGAACATTACTTGGTGCCATAAGAGAAAAGAATTTCATTAAATATGATGAAGATGTTGATGTCTTTTGTCTTGATGAAAATAGAGAGACTTTGTTGTCATTATTATTTGAATTAAAAAATAATGGCTTTGTAGTTGCTAGATACGAAAGAGATCTTTTATCTATCATTAGAGATGATGATTATATTGATATTTATTTTTTTAAAAAGAAAATATTAGGAAGAAGGGTTTGTAATTCAGATAGTATTAATTCATTCTATTTAGAAAAATTTGATACAATAAATTTTTTAGATACAAAATTTAACGTACCCAAAAATCCAATGTATTTTTTAGAAAAGATCTATGGTTTAGACTGGAATATACCAAAAAAAAATCAACCGGCAGTTGCTGTAAATTTAAAATTTAAAGTAAAAAAGGCAATAAAATCTGTATTACCAAATTTTTTAATTAATTATTTTAAGAAAATATTAAGAATTTTTTAATTTAAAATATTTCTCATGAAGCAGAAAAACTATGAAAGATGACATGTGATTTTTATAAATATTTTAGATTATTAGAATAAAGTACTAAGCAATAGATAACCTAACAATCGTTGAAAAAGTAGGAGTCATGCAGTTTTTTTCGTCAAATTTTAAGTTATCTTGGAAGCTAATGAAAAATCTATTATTTTTGGCTCATGAGCCACAGATAATTACAAAAAAGAAAGTGATATAGGTATTGCTATTATTTACGATGAAAGAGCTTTTGTCTATCAGCTTAACGAAAAAGACACTTTGTCTTTTTTGATATTATTAATTTAAGAAAAATTACCAATAAAAATTTATTGGCATATATTGACAAAGAAATATAAATAGAAACTTTTATAGTGAAAAATCGACCTTAGGTGTAAATATGAATAATCACCAAAAAATCATACTGGAAAATCCATCTAAATCAGACCTATCTTTACCAAAAAACGATAATAAAGACAAAACAAAAACTCATAAATATTCTAAAAAGTTGCACCCTAACAAGCCATTAATTACAGTTGTGACTGTGGTTTTTAATGGTGATAAATTTTTAGAAGAAACCATTAAAAGTGTTATCAAACAAACTTATGGCAATATTGAATACATTATTATTGATGGTGGCTCAACGGACAGAACTGTAGACATTATCAAAAAATATGAAGATAAAATCGCTTATTGGGTGAGTGAAAAAGACGATGGTATAGCTGATGCTTTTAATAAAGGCGTTATGGCTGCTAAAGGTGAATATATAAATTTTCAAGGTGATAGTGATGGTTTTTATTCTACCTGCGCTTTGGAAAAAGTATTTAACAATGTTAATACAAAAGAAGATGTGCTTATAAGTGCAAAAGTGCAAAGAGTGGATATAAATGGTAAAGAGCTATATGTTTCAAAGCATGTTAGTAATTTTAATAAAAAATCACTTTTATTTAGAATGTCTATACCCCATCAAGGTCTTTTTACACATAAAAGCTACTTTGAAAAATATGGCTTATTTGATGTAAATAATGTTTTTTGCATGGATTATGAGCACCTATTACGTTCATATCACCATTTTCCTAAAGTATTGACTAAAAATATTATTGTTGCTAGATGGCGTGCTGATGGGTTGAATAATGACAGGATTTTAGAAATATTTAAGGAATATTGTCAAATTAAAAACAATAATAAGGTGGCAAGTAATTTATTTCTTTATTTTATAAAATATTGGTCTTTATTAAAGTTTTATATAAAGACTCTATTGAAGAAAATATAAATAATAGTTGAGTTGAGGTGGGTAAATTATTTTTGGTGTAAGTGTGTGTTAAATTATAATGCAAAAAATTAATTAGATTGATAATTTAAAGGTACTGGGAATACTTACTATTATTTTTGGGTATGTCAACTTTCACTTTTAGTGTATGTTTTTGTTTTTTATTAAATTTTATTTAAACATTAAGGTATTTTTGTTAAATATTTTTTACTTCATATTTCTTTTTTATTTTTTGGAGCTAATTGTAAAATCAGTAAAAAGATATGTTTTACATAGAGAAAGTGTTAATATTTTTGATGAACTATAGGTAATATTTATTGGGATAGATTTTTCATCCTTGTTCAATACGCATGTTTCTTACCTACTTTATTTTTTTACTAGATTAATCTTATTTGGAATAGACAAGAATATATAAAATATATTTATACAATTGATAGTTGTATTTTTGTTAATTTGCCATTCGAGCTTGATAATACTTTTAATATTTTGTTGTTTGTTTTTATTGGTAGTATATTTTTTTGCTTTCATCAAGATAATTTTTATTTATTACCCTACAATATTATTATTCATTTGTGTACAAATAATGTTGCTTATATTATTGTTTAAAAATTACATTATTTCTATTGTATTTGTCTCAGACAATTTACATATAGAATTATTAATTAAGGTTTTTAACGATTTAAAAGAGCATCAATTTGCTATAATAGATACTGGCGAAAGTGAAAAATCATCTTTAAAGTATTGAAAATAAAAATACAATATTTGAAGGTTTTGTAAACAATAAAAAATTCAAAAATTATTTTATTGAAAATGATATATGTAATTACCAAATATTTAAGAGGCTTATGGGTTAGTTGTAGAAGAGATGCTTCATTTTAAATTACCCGTTATTGTCTCACAAAATTGTGGTTGAATTGGAAAAACTATTGGGTGGTCTTAAGAGATTCTCTATTAAAAATAGAAATTCTAAATAGATAGAAACATATATCAACCAAAATATGAAACTTTTAATCGTTCATAATAAATATCAGTCTAGTAAAATAGGTGGTGAAGATATTGTTTATAACAATGAATTACAGTTTTTACAAGAAATATTAGAAAGAAAAAATGTATTTTCTTTTGACGTGTCTAATGATGGTGTTAGTAAATTTAAGCTTATTTTTGGTATTTGGTTTTCATTTAAATATTATCAAAAGATAAGAAAAATGGTTGAAAAAAACCATATTGATATTGTTCATGTACATAATTTTTATCCACTTTTAACACCCAGTATTTTTAAGGCCGCTAAAAATGGTGGTGCTAAAGTTATCCATACTTTACATAACTATCGCCTTTGGTGTATATCTGGTACATTTTATAGAGATGGTTATGGAGTGTGCGAATTATGTACTAAGCATAAGTTTTCATTTAAAGGTATTTTAAATAAATGCTTTAGAAAATCACTGGTTCAAAGTATGTTGGCACAGTCGTCATTCTGGTTTTATAAATTTATCAAGGTTTTCGATAATATTGACTATTTTTTTGTATTAACAAATTTTCAAAAAGAAAAAATCAAGATTTTGGGTGTAGATGAAAAAAAGATTATTCTTAAGCCCAATAGTTTAAATATGTCGTTTAGTAGGGGTGACAATAAAAACGGGTATGTGTATGTTGGTAGACTAGAAGAGTCTAAAGGAATTTATGAGCTTTTAAAGGTTTGGGAAAAATTAGATGAACAATTTGTATTAATCATTGTAGGTAGTGGAGATGATGAAGAGAATATTAGGAATCAATACAATAAGAGTAATATTATTTTCAAAGGAAAATGTTCAAGAGAGAAAACGCTTCAAATAATTTCAAGTGTCAAATATTTAATTCAAACCTCAGTTTTGTATGAAACTTTTGGGTTAACAATGATTGAAGCTATGAACTTTGGTGTGCCAGTTATAGGGTTTAATGTAGGCACTAGAAAAGATTTTATACAAGACGGTGTTAATGGGTTTATTTGTTCAAAAATTACACTTAAAGATGTTATTGAAAAGTCTTTTGAATATAAAGATTATGATTTTTTGAGTAATCATGCAATATTAAAAGCTAAAAAATTTGAAAATAGTTACGTGGTTAAGAAGCAAATAGAGATTTATAAACAAATATTGGACGAAAATTGAAGTTATCAATCATAACAGTAGTCTGGAACAATAAAACCACTATAAAGGATGCTATTGATTCTGTTTTGAGTCAAAATTATCAAAATATTGAGTATATTGTTATTGATGGCGGTTCTTCAGACGGAACAATTGAAATTATCAAAAATTATCAAAATAAAATTACAAAATTTGTATCTGAACCAGATAAGGGTATTTATGATGCCATGAATAAAGGAATTGTGTTAGCAACTGGTGATATTATTGGAATTTTAAATTCCGATGATTTTTATATTAATAAATTTGTCATCCAAAAAATTATCAAAGTATTTGAAAAAAAAGTGGATTGTGTGTTTGCAGATTTGGTGTACGTACGACCTAACAATTTAGAAAAAGTGATTAGGCGATATGATAATAGTTACTTTAGTCCTAATAAGTTTGCCTATGGTTGGATGCCAGCTCACCCTACTTTTTTTGTAAAAAAAGAAGTTTATCAAAAATATGGTATGTTTAGAACAGATTTAAAAAATGCTGCTGACTTTGATATTTTAGTGCGTTTTTTATATACATATAAAATTAGTTATCATTATTTACCAGAAGTAATTGTCAAAATGCGAATAGGTGGCGTTAGTACTTCTTTAAGTAGTATTTGGATAAATAATATTGAAACTCTACGGGTTTGTAAAGAAAATGGTATTAAAACTAATATTTTTAAAATTTTATCTAAGTATCTGCAAAAAATAGTAGGATTGTTGAAAAAATAATGAACATATTACTCTCAGGCGACAGGTTTTGTAGGTAGCGTTGTCTAAAGAATTACTTAATAAGGGGGTAATTTATCTGTCGTTATTCGTATAAAAATAAATATTTTTTCTAATAGGATTAAGCAGTTTGTGATTGGGTATTTTCGCACAGTTTAGGTGGCATTGATGTTGTGATGCGTCTAGCAGGTAAAGCAGATGTACTTGATCCAAAGAAGATGTCAGTACTTGATGAATTTCAACAAATAAATACAAATTTGAATTTGGTAACGTAATCAGCTATTAATAAAGTAAAAAGATTAATTTTTATTAGCTCTATTAGGATTAATGTCAATAGTAGCAATATTGAATTCACAGAAAATAACAAAGCTTAATTCATAAGAACCTTATGCCGTTAGTAAATATGAATCTAAAGTGGGTTTAAATTATTAAATAAGACAGGTTTAAAGGTGGTTATTTTAGTTTATGATGTTAATATGCCTGGTAATTTTGGTAGGTTGATTAATTGGTTAAGTTCAAAATTTTTAATGCCTTTAACATTGGGATTGATTAAAAATACTCGTTTTTTAATAACGCTTGATAATTTGGTAGATTTTATAATTACTTGCGTAAGTCATAAAAAAGTTTTAAATGAAGTTTTTTTAATTTCTGATGATCAAGATTTATCTACCACGCAGCTACTTAAAAAAATTGAAAAAAGCCTTTGATAAAAATCCATATTTATTGTTAATTCCTGTAGGCTTTATGATTTTTATTGCTAATTTATTGAGTAAAAAATTAAATGCAATTTACTTATCTTCATTACTTCAAGTAGATAATTCTAAGATAAGGAATTTATTAGGTTGGCAACCTGTGTTGTCATTATGGGTGGAACGCTTAAGGGGTAGCAAATGAAAAGAGGATTTGATTTGTTGTTGGTTATAATTTGTACTTCGTTAATGTTGTTGCCGATTATTGTAGTGGCTGTATTAGTTAAATCAACCTTAAAGGGCAGTATACTTTATTGGTCAGATAGAGTCGGAAAAAATAATATTATTTTTAATATGCCAAAGTTTCGTACAATGCGAATGAATACCCCCATTATAGCAAAACACTTGTTAAACAATCCAAGTACTTATTTATCGCCTATTGGTGAGTTTTTGCGACGTACAAGTTTGGATGAATTGCCACAATTGTATTCAATCTTAAAAGGTGATATGAGCTTTGTGGGGCCACGACCTGCACTGTTTAACCAAGAGGATTTAATTGCTTTGCGCACTAAAAAAGGAGTGTATAAATTATTGCCGGGCGTCACTGGTTGGGCGCAAGTTAATGGGCGAGATACATTGTCAATTATTGATAAAGTTAATTTAGATATAGAGTATATAGCTTATCAGTCATTTTGGTTTGACATAAGAATATTATGGATGACTTTTTTAAAAGTTATTAAACGAGAAAACGTGTCTCATTAAAGGTGCTTAAAATAATGAAACTATTTAAGAAATTAACAACATTGCCTAGGACTATTAAGCAATTAATTGTTTTATTGATTGACTCAGTTGTGTTGGTCAGTATATTGCTAGTTTCCTTTTCTCTTAGACTTGGATATTGGTATTGGCCACAAAGCGATCTTTTTTTGGTGATTATTGGCGCACCAGTGATTGCTATTCCAATTTTTATTCAATTTGGACTTTATCATGGTATTGTTCGGTTTTTAGGGCTTCAGGCATTATGGTCAGTAATTAAGGCCGTATCTCTATATGCACTGATATGGGGCGTAGTTGGCTTTATAACTGCCGTAGAAGGCATTCCAAGATCAGTTATACTTATTAATGGATTACTGGCAATTATGGCAATTGGTGGATTGAGAATGTTGGCTAGATGGGCGCTATCTGATGTGGGTACTTTTCTTAAAAATAGCAAGAAAAATGTTATTATTTATGGTGCTGGAGCGGCTGGAAGGCAGTTATCTGAGGCATTATTACAATCAAAAGAGTATAAGCCTGTTGCCTTTATTGATGATGCTAAGGATTTAAATAAGCAATATATTAATGGTGTAAAAGTATATGGCACTAAGCATATTGAATTATTGATATACAAATATAGTGTCAATGAAATTTTATTGGCATTGCCTTCAGTGTCACGTCAAAGGCGTAATGAAATTATCAATCTATTAGAATCATATCCAGTTCTTGTACGGATTTTGCCAGGTGTGTCTGCACTTGCGCAAGGTCAAGTTAAAGTTGATGATTTACGTGATGTGAGTATTGGTGAATTGTTGGGTAGAGAGCCTATCAGTCCTAATCAATCTCTACTTGAAGTGAATATCAAAAACAAAGTTGTGATGATAACAGGTGCTGGTGGATCAATTGGTTCAGAGCTGTGTAGACAGGTTATTAGCCTCGGCGTGTCCAAACTAATATTATTTGAGCAAAGTGAATTGGTACTTTATACCATTGATAAAGAATTGAGTGATAGCGCCAAGGTATTTCCAATATTAGGTTCTGTGGTTGACCAAGACAGAGTAGAAAGAGTGTGTAAGCAATTTAAAGTGCAGACAGTTTATCATGCTGCGGCTTATAAACATGTGCCTATGGTGGAGTTTAATCATACTGAAGGCGTAATGAATAACATTTTTGGTACGCTCAATTGTGCACAAGCTGCAATTAATAACAAGGTTGAAACATTTGTGCTAATATCCACTGATAAAGCCGTACGTCCAACAAATACCATGGGTGCCACTAAACGCTGTGCTGAAATGGTATTGCAAGCATTGTCAAAATGTCAAAGTGATACAAGGTTTAGCATAGTGAGGTTTGGCAATGTGCTAGATTCTAGCGGCTCGGTTATTCCTTTGTTTAAAAAACAAATTAAAGAAGGCGGACCAGTAACGGTGACTGATAAAGAAATTGTTCGTTATTTTATGACCATATCTGAAGCAGTGGCATTGGTTATTCAAGCAGGTGCTATGGGTTCTGGTGGTGATGTGTTTGTACTTGATATGGGTAAATCCGTTAGAATTTATGATTTGGCTTTAAAGATGATTCATTTAACGGGATTAGAGCTTAAAGATGAAACCAACTTAAATGGAGATATTGAAATTAAAATCACAGGTCTTCGTCCAGGAGAAAAGCTTTTTGAAGAATTATTAATTGATGACAATGCGTTGAATACTAGTCACTCAATGATTATGAAAGCTCAAGAAAATATGCTCTCTTGGAGAGAGTTAAGATTGTTATTAGATGATATAAAACTTGCTATTACTAGCCATGATCAAAATAAATTACGTTTATTACTGATACAAATTGTACCAGGTTTTAAGCCACAGTGCGGTATTAGTGACTTATTATTTAATAACCAATCCTTACCTGTTCTAAAAAAGTAAGAACCGTTTCAAGAATATAAACTTCAAATAATACCTTGCTGTTTAGCAAAGTAGTTTGTTGCTTCAACATAACCTTGGATACTACCGCAATCAAACCGCTTGCCCTTAAATTTATAAGCAATCACTCTGCCTTGTTTTGCTTGGGTGAGTAGCGCATCGGTGATTTGAATTTCACCATCTTTGCCAGGTTTATTTTGTTTTAGGATGTTAAAAATATCTGGCGTTAAGATATAACGACCTATGATAGCCATATTAGTGGGTGCATCCTTTGGATTTGGTTTTTCAATCATACTAGTAACACGGTATGTGTCATTAGTATTGTTAACCAAGTCACCAGTAATTACGCCGTACTTATGTGTTTGATCCATGGGCACTTGTTCAATAGCCACGATTGAACATTGATATTTGTTGTACATTTGAATCATTTGAGTTAGTACATTGTCATTTTCTGATGTGCATAAATCATCAGCTAGATGGACAGCAAATGGTTCATTACCAATTAGCGGTTCACCAGTGAGAATGGCATGTCCCAATCCTAGCATTTGCTTTTGCCTGACATAAGTAAAGGTAGAATTGTTACAAACGGCATTAATTTCTTTTAATAGTACTTCTTTTTGCGTACCTTGAATTTGCATTTCCAACTCTAAAGATCGATCAAAGTGGTCTTCAATGGCTCGCTTACCTTTGCCGGTGACGATAGCCATATTGCTCATGCCAGCATCAAGTGCTTCTTTTACGGCATATTGTAATAATGGTTTGGTCAGAATAGGTAGCATTTCTTTGGGTACTGCTTTTGTAGCTGGTAAGAATCTAGTACCAAAGCCTGCTGCAGGGAAAAGACATTTTTTAATCATAATTGTTGTAGTTTTTTAATGAGGATGTTTTTGCCAGATTCTACACCAGGCTGATTGTAAGTATTAATATTGAGTAAGTCCCCAACAAGTGATGTTAATAATTCGTAGTAATAAATCAGTTGACCAATACTAAATTCATCTTGTTTTTGCAAAATAATTTCATCAAGTGGGATTCTTGTATGTTCTTTTAAGGATTCTATAAGAGCGTCAGACTGCATATTAATTAAGGTTGAGAATTCAACTTGATTAATTAGATCTAACGCTTCTAATTTTTCTAAGGTAATATTAGGTACTTTTTGGTGATTGTCAAAGGTTTTAAGTTTAATAAAGGTGACACTTTTATCTCTGGTTCCTTCAAACAATAATTGTAAAAAAGAGTGTTGATCTTTAGGTCCAGTTAGTCCAATAGGTGTTAATCCAACATTAAGGGCTGAGTTTTCTTGTTTCTTACCCAAGCTTTCTCCCCATAATTGTACATACCAATCATTAAAATATTTAAGTGAATCGGTATAAGAAAATAAGGCATTAATGTTATAGTTTGAAGAGTTTTTGGCATAAAAAGTTGCTTTTTTGAGCAATGCATTTTGCATATAACCTTGATTAAAAAAACTGTCTTTAATTTTTGCAGCACCTTTTAGCAAACAATCAATTTTTATGCCTGTCAATGCCAATGGGATAATACCCGAACTGCTTAGGAGTGAAAATCTGCCACCAATATTTTGTTGTATATTAATAATTAAGCCATTAACTTTTTGAGCATGTTGCGCTAGTAGTGAACCTTGGTCGGTAATAAAAGTAAAGGGAAAATACGAGAGTTGGACGCTTTTAATTATTGCAAGAATGTGCTTATAAGCCGCAATTGTTTCAATAGTTGTGCCTGATTTAGAGATAACAATAAAATGTGTTGAGCCCATGTTTATACTATTGCAAATATTGGTAATAGTAACAGGGTCGGTACTATCCATAAAATGCAGGTTTCGTTTTAATTGTCTTATGGGTTTAATAAAATGATAAACCGCTTTAGCGCCTAAGCTTGACCCACCAATACCGATAACAACAATATCAATAATGCTGTTCAAATCTTGCCTTTTGTTTAGTTGTTTTAAATAATGATGAACATAGGTAGTATCTTGATTAGGTAAATTATAATAACCAATTTCTTTTTTTTCATTGATAATTCGACCCAAAAGACAAGGGTCAAAATCAGAATCAAAACCTAGTACGCTAATCATAATATTACGTTATTCTACAGTTACTGATTTAGCCAGATTACGAGGTTTATCAACATCAGCGCCTTTGATTAATGCAACGTGATAGCTTAGTAGTTGCAAAGGAATAGTAAAAATAATAGGCGCTGTAATTCTACCAAGGTTATGTGTAATTGACATGACAGTCATATTTTTCATAGGAAGTACATTGGACATTTCATCTTCAAAAACAATCATTTGTGAACCACGAGATTTGACTTCTTGTAAGTTTGATTTGAGCTTATCTAATAGTTGGTCATTAGGCGCAATTGCAATAACAGGTGTATCTTTATCAATTAGAGCAATAGGGCCATGTTTAAGCTCACCTGCTGGAAAAGCTTCCGAATGAATATAGCTAATTTCTTTAAGTTTAAGCGCACCCTCCATGGCAATAGCATGCATTGTTCCCCTTCCTAAGAAAATGGCATTAAACTTGTCTTTAAAAGATTGTGCGAGTTTAATAATTTTATTTTCTTGTTCAAGTGTTTTTTTAATCAAACCTGACAAGCGATTTAGACCATCTACAATAGAGGCTTCTTGTTGTTTATCCACTTGTTTATGACATTTGCCAATGGCAACTGAAAATAATGCTAAAGATACCAGTTGCGTGGTAAAGGCTTTAGTAGAAGCTACACTAATTTCAGGGCCGGCGTGGGTTAATAAGATAAGTTCAGATTCACGTGTTAAGGAAGATTCTGCACAATTACAAATGGTTAATGTGTGAATATTCTTGTAACGCTTTTTGATAGATCTTAGTGCTTCTAAAGTATCAGCAGTTTCTCCGCTTTGAGAAATAGTGATTAATAGAGTGTTATCAAGTACAATAGGATTACGGTAGCGATACTCGCTGGCCACTTCAATATTAGTTGGTATTTTTGCAATGTCTTCAAGCCAGTATTTAGCGACTAAGCCTGCGTTATAACTAGTACCACAAGCAATAATTTGAATGTGCTTTGTATTTTTGAAAATGGTTTTAGCACGATAACCAAAGGCAGAAAGCAACACGGTATTTTTGGTAATTCGTGATTCTAACGTGTCACGAATTGCTTGCGGTTGTTCAAAAATCTCTTTTTGCATGTAATATTTATAATCACCTAGGTCAATTTGTTTGCTGTTAAGATTTGAAGTTTTAATGCTTCTATTGATTTGTCTACCATCTTTATTGTAAATAGTAATTGAATCAAACGTAATATCGGCAACATCCCCTTCTTCTAAAAAAATAAATTTCTTGGTGATGTCCAGTAAAGCCACCTGATCTGAGGCAATAAAATTACCTTCATCACTGATGCCTATAATGAGTGGTGAGCCATTTTTAGCAACAACGATATGCCCTGGGTATTCTGATGATATTACCCCTAAACCATAAGCTCCTTCAAAGATTTTTACAGCTTTTTGGGTGGCTTTAAGTAAATTTACTGACGTTTTTAGAGCTTGATGGATGCTATGAACAATCACCTCAGTATCGGTATCTGAAGTAAAATCATAACCTTGTTCTTTTTGCTTTTGTTTGAGTTTAAGGAAGTTCTCGATAATGCCATTATGTACAACACTAACAGTGCCAAAACAAATATGAGGATGTGCATTTTGTGTTGATGGTTCGCCATGGGTTGCCCAACGAGTGTGTGCAATACCAATATTACCTTGTATTTTTAGACTTTGTTTTTGAATACTAGTTTCAAGGTTAATCACTTTACCTACTACACGCACACGACTTAGTTTATTGTCGTTTGACAAGACGACAATGCCTGCTGAATCATATCCACGATATTCTAAGCGCTTTAACCCACTAAGTAGAATTGGGGTGATATTGTTTTTACAAATGCCGCCAACGATTCCACACATGATATTAATTGTATTAAGTAATTATGTTTGAGATTATAGTCAATTATGCTTACAAAACAGACAGATTATAATAAACAACTTGTAATCATCGGCTTACACAATCACTCGTATCATTTAGATGGTATTTTATTGCCTACTGAAGTAGTGTGATAGTGCGTAGTTTGAGCGGAGCTGATATTATTAATGCTATGTAAAAAACCAAAGTGCTTGCTAAAATAGGCATGATTATTCGAACACATTTTGCCAAAATTCTGATTCAAGAAAGTATTTGTAAGGATATGAAATCAGTATTCAGATGTTTTTAGCGGGTAAAAATGGGTGTTAAATGACGCATACTAAAATTAGACGTATGATACATGATTTGGTACACATTGGTAAATATACCAAGTTGAATAATATTTTTAGACTGCTCAAGAAAATTCTACCTAGCGTATACATATGTATCTTACAAGGTATACATAACGTTGTTACGTACTAAGAAAAAACCATTGGTCTTAGAGTGTCTAATCATGGTGTTGTACATGCTTTATTGGATACATTAGAAAAGTATATAGATGTGATTATTGATGAAGAACTATTGCTCATTAGAACCAACCATTATGATTGATTCATTTTCAGGTGATATTGATATTACTCTTCAAGAGTGCAGGAGATACTTCCCTTATTGTATAGGCTTTTACGGCGTATAATGCGGACTTTTATCAAGCGCTTTTGGCAAAATGAAAACTGCACAAATTAGACAAAAATTCTTAGATTATTTTGAGTCAAAAGGTCATACGATTGAGTCTAGTGCATCACTTATTCCTCATAATGATAAAACTTTATTGTTCGTTAATGCAGGTATGGTGCTGTTTAAGGATGTATTTAGTGGCGTGGAAAAGCGTCCATATATGCGTGCTGTATCGGTTCAACGTTGCGTGCGTGCTGGCGGCAAACACAATGATCTTGAAAATGTTGGCTATACAGCACGCCACCATACTTTTTTTGAAATGTTGGGTAATTTTAGTTTTGGTGATTATTTTAAACGTGAAGCTATTTATTATGCTTGGGAATTTCTGACAAAAGAGTTAAACCTACCCAAGGAAAAACTTTGGGTGAGTGTGTTTGAAGAGGACGATGAAGCAGAAAATATTTGGATCAATGAAATTGGCTTTCCTAAAAACCGAATCTCTCGTTGTGGTACTAAAGATAATTTTTGGCAAATGGGTGATACAGGCCCGTGTGGTCCATCAAGTGAGATTTTTTATGATTATGGTGAGCATATTGCCGGTGGCCCACCAGGGCATGCTGATGAAGATGGTGACCGATATATTGAAATATGGAACTTAGTATTTACACAATTTGATAAACAAGAAGATGGTCATTTAAAACCATTAGCTGTACCTTGTGTAGATACAGGCATGGGTTTGGAACGTTTAGCCGCTGTGTTACAACATAAGAATAACAATTACGATACAGATGGTTTTCAAAGTCTTGTTAAGGCTATTGTAAACCTAACACCTAAATCCAATAATATTAAAAATAATAATGCCTCGGTGCGTGTGATTGCTGATCATATTCGTTCTACTGCTTTTATGATTGTTGATGGCGTCAACCCTTCAAATGAAGGCAGGGGTTACGTACTTCGTCGTATTATTCGCCGTGGTATTCGTCATGGACATAAGATGGGTATTGACAAAGTATTTTTTTACCGTTTGGCGCCAGTATTGGCATTGGAATTCAAAGATGCTTATCCGGAATTAAAACAAGCTTTACCTAAAGTTGAAAAGGTACTAAAGCGTGAAGAACAACGTTTTTCACAAACGTTAGACCAAGGTATGAGACTCTTAGAAGATGCAATCACCAATCTTAATGGTAGTGAGATTGATGGTAAAACAGTTTTTAAACTTTACGATACTTATGGTTTTCCAATAGATTTAACAGCAGACATTGCTCGTGAGCGTCATTTAACCATTGACATGTTAGGTTTTGAGTTTGAAATGACCAGACAAAGAGACCGCGCTCGACAAGCAGGAGATTTTAAAATATCTAAAAAAAATGTTGATATCATAGGAGTAACTGAGTTTTTAGGTTATGAACAATTGGAGAATATTTCTTCAATTCTAGCACTTGTTAAAAATAGTAAATTGGTTGAAGAAATTAAAGCAGGTGAATATGGAATTGTAGTTTTAGCTCAGTCAAGTTTTTATGCTGAGTCAGGTGGCCAAGTTGGCGATAGCGGCGTTCTGTCTAATGCAAAAATTGAGTTTAAAGTGGATCATACAAATAAACAAAAATCAGGCGTATTTGAACATTATGGCGTTTTAAACAAGGGCGTTTTAAAAGTGGGTGATACAATACAAGCCAATGTTGATAAAAAATCTCGTAAATGTATTGCTAGAAATCATTCAGCAACACATTTATTACATGCCGCACTTCGCATTGTTCTGGGTGAGACAGTAACGCAAAAAGGTTCTTTGGTCGATAGTGAAAAACTACGTTTTGATTTCTCGCATGATGAGGTGATTACTAAATCAGACATCAATAAAATTGAAGGCATGATTAATCGTAAGATTTTAGGAAATACAAAAGTACATACCGATATTATTAATATTGAAAATGCAAAAAAAAAAGACGCAATAGCGCTATTTGGTGAAAAATATAGTGATACTGTTCGTGTTTTAACCATGGGTAAAGATGATTTTTCAGTGGAATTATGTGGCGGCACTCACGTGAAGCAACTCGGCGATATTGGACTTTTTAGAATTACTTCAGAAAGTGGTGTTTCTGCTGGTGTGCGTCGTATTGAAGCGTTAACAGGCTATGATGCGTACCAATTTGATAATCAAATGCAAAATAGCTTGAGTGAAATTTCACAAATGACCAAGTCAAACAATGCACAAGTGGTAGAAAAAGTCACACAATTTATTAAACAGCAAAAAGAATTGGAAGAACAAATTACCATTTTCCAAAAACAATTAACCAGCAATCAAGGAGATGATTTGATTGGACAAGTGCAAGAAGTGAGAAATATTAAATTACTTTCGACTGTCGTAGAAGGGTCTAGTGGCAAAGATTTGCGTAACATTGCTGATAAGCTCAAAGACAAACTAGGTTCGGCTGTTATCGTATTAGCAGTGGTAAGTAATGATAAAGTATCGTTAGTTGTAGGTGTAACGAAAGACTTAACTAAGCGGTATCAAGCTGTAAAAATTCTTAACTATGTTGCAGAACAAATTGGTGGAAAAGGTGGCGGTCGTCCAGATATGGCACAAGGCGGGGGTACTCAGCCTGAATATTTAGCCAAGGCACTTGCCTCAGTTAAATCATTAATTTAAGTCAGAGATTAAACACAACCCGTTGGTTGGGGCATACCACCGTATTTGGTAATAGGCTTCATTGGGCCAGTTAACCATTCCTTAAATAGGATTTTTTTATCAATACCAATAACTTTGGCAAAGGTTCTGATGGGTGGTACTGATGAATTTTCCTCAAAATATTTTCTGGCTATAAGAATTTGATTAACCATACTTTCAGTTAATTCAATATCATCTTCTTTGGCCATTTCATGCATAATGTCTTCTGTCCAAATTGTTGGATCAACTAAGTAGCCATTGCCTGTTCTCTCTAGCTCCATTTTTTACCTTGTTATTTTATGAAAAGTATACTTATTGTACCTAATACCTTAATAGCTCACTTGGTTTTTATAAAAATATCCATCAAGGTTGTAAAAAAGGTATGAGATGGGATCTTCGTAATATTCTTAGGGTATAATTTGCTCGTTATGGACTGAATATAACTTACTATTAGAATAAGCAAAGACCAAACAGATTTTATTTCTGAGGTGTTGAAAGATTTGGATGCTTTGTCTATTATCTTTAGCGATTCATTTTATGATGTTTAAGACAATTTGTAATATTGAATAAACCTCTTTTGAACTACTAGAAATCGTATTTAAAAAGATGAGTGTAAAAAGTATTTGGATTTGTCTTTTGTGAGAAGATGTATTTATTCTACTAAAAGTAGGCTGTTATTATGGACCTAGCTTGGTATTTGTAACAGGTACGTAGCAAACGAAGATTTGTGCTTGCAATATTTGGATCAAAACTCACTAAAGGACTTAACTATGATTGATACTGGTGTTTTGGCAATTTATAGGTGTAAAAGAAATAATTATCGCCATTGATAACGAACTACAAGAGGTGCTTTTAGACTACAAATAATATTCAAACTAACCATGTTGAATCTAAAATAACTATATCATACAGTGACAGAGAAGACGAGTTAAATCAAGTTGATTTATTGATTGCTTATATCTTAGCTAATCCCTTGGTTGATTTGTCTGAATATCTTTTCAAGAGAATTAAATCAGACGGAAAAATTGTACTATCTGATATTTTGTAAGCCCCAAGTAGAGATTATTTTTCAACACTAAACATTAAACAAAAAGATGAGTGGTATCGTAGATGACATTGGAAAACAAAGCATGATAAACAAAAAAATTAAAGCTATATCGTTAATTTCAGGTGGACTAGACTCTCTATTAAGCACTAAACTAATGCTGGATCAAGGAATTTATATAGAAGGTATTAACTTTTTTACTGGTTTTTGCGTGGAAGGGCATACGCATGCTATTCGCAAGCAAAAAAAAGACAAACTAAAGCGTAACAATGCTTTATGGGTAGCAGAACAGTTGGGCATTAAATTACATATTATTGATGTGATTGAAGAATATCGTGACGTACTTTTAAATCCTAAGCATGGTTATGGTAAAAATATGAATCCATGTCTAGATTGTAAGAGTTTTATGGTTAGAAAAGCTAAAGAATGGATACTTGAGTATGAGTTTGATTTTATCATTACAGGTGAAGTTATGGGTCAACGTCCCATGTCACAGCGTAAAGAAGCTATGCCCATTGTCCAAACAGAATCAGGCGCGAATGATTTGCTTCTAAGGCCTTTATGTGCAAAACATTTGCCAGCCACTAAGGCAGAACTTGAAGGTTGGGTGGACAGAGAAAAATTACTGGATTTTTCAGGACGTACGCGCAAGCCACAAATAGCTTTAGCCAAGCAATATAGGTTCAATGACTATACCACACCTGCAGGTGGTTGTTGTTTCTTAACTGACAAACAATACTCAGATAAGTTGGTCGATATGTGGCAATCGCGTGGCAATCGTGATTATCAATTGGATGATTTAATTATGCTTAAAGTTGGCAGACACATTCGCCCAAATCCACGTTTTAAAATGATTGTTGCCCGTGAAGAAGGTGAAGTTAAATTTCTAGAAGGCTATCGTAATCAATATGCTAATTTGTATCCGACCAGTTGTAATGGTCCCTTGGCATTGATTGACGGCGAGCCAAATCAAGAAGACTTGCAAATTGCCGCTAAAATATTAGCACGCTATTCTCAATGCAGAGAAGAGAAGTTGGTTGATGTGGAAGTTAAACTTAATATTGGCGTGGGACAACAATTGAGTGTTAAGCCATTTTCTGCTGATGAAATTCAAAAAGATTGGATGATTTAAATGGTTAGCTGAGGTATTCGTGCATTGCTTAAAAACTAAATATTAACCACCACCCACCGCTTTAATAATCTCAATTTTATCGCTTTCATTTAGGGTAAATTCAACATGTTTGTATTTGGGAATAATAGTTTCATTGACTTCTAGTGCAATGCGTTGATTTTCATAACCTAGTTGAACAATCAAATCATGTGCGTTTAAATTATCAGCTACCTTTAGCGACTTACCATTTAGGGTGAGTGTCATATGTTCATTTTACCAATGGCACAAGAAACAAAGGATTTTACCTTAGCTTTGGCAGAACGAAACCCATATATTGAGTTGATTTCAGGGTAGCCAAGATTGAGTAGAACTTTGACAACTTCGTCTTTTTTAACTTCGTCTACGTCAAGATTTATAACTCCTTGTTCAAGGTTAATATCAATATTTTCTGTATCAAAAGTTGTTGTTAATTTTTTAGTAATGGTGTCTGCACAACCACCACATTTGATATTATCAACGGCTATCTTCATAACGTCTCTTATTTATTAATAAGTGCCATTATATCATTTTGATTCGTGTATCTGGATACCAAAGTAATACGATAATATGGTAAAATATCCGAAGTTTCTTATTCGGAAGTATTTTTAGTTGTCACAAGTTGCCTTATTAGCATTAGAAGATGGGAAGGTTTTTCATGGGAAATCTATTGGCGTTAATGGTGAAACTTTAGGTGAAGTGGTGTTTAATACCTCAATGACGGGTTATCAAGAAATCTTAACTGATCCATCGTATGCGCAGCAAATTGTTGCATTGACTTATCCACATATTGGTAATACAGGTACCAATCCAGTTGACGAAGAATCAGATAAGATTCATGTAGCAGGTTTGATTATCCGTGATTTGCCCTTGGCGGTAAGTAATTGGTGTTCAAATATGCCTTTAAGTGAGTATTTAAAATTAAATTATATTGTTGCTATTAGTGATATTGATACACGCGCACTAACGCGTCACTTGCGTAAACAAGGTTCACTTAAAGGCTGTATTGTTACAGGTAGTTATATTGACCAAGATGCAGCTGTTGTCAAGGCTCAATCGTTTGTTGGCCTTAAAAATATGGATTTGGCAAAAGTGGTTTCAATCACTCAGTCGTATGAGTTTAATCAAGGCTCTTATTCGCTAGAAAATTCCAAATTTAATGAGCTAAATACTAAATTTAAAGTCGTGGTTTATGACTTTGGGATAAAGAAAAATATCTTAAGAATGCTGGTAGATAGAGGGTGTGCATTGACTGTTGTTAATGCACAAACATCAGTATCTGAAGTATTAGCAAGCAATCCTGATGGTGTATTTTTATCTAATGGACCAGGTGATCCTGAGCCATGTGATTATGCTATTAAAAACATTCAGATCTTGTTAAAAAAAGATGTGCCGTTGTTTGGTATTTGCTTAGGACATCAATTATTGTCTTTGGCAGTTGGTGCAACAACGCAAAAGATGAAATTTGGCCATCATGGAGCTAACCATCCTGTGCAAAATTTACATACTAAGGAAGTGATGATCACTTCTCAAAACCATGGATTTTCAGTATCAGAGGAAAATATGCCAAACGATTTAGAAGTAACACATCGTTCGTTATTTGATAATTCCATCCAAGGTATTAGTGTTGTTAATAAAAAAGCATTTGGCTTCCAGGGACATCCTGAAGCCTCGCCAGGGCCACACGATATGAGTGGTTTATTTGATATATTTATTAAGGAAATGAGCGAATGAAAAATTTATTAAGGAGCTTTTTGTTATTGATATTCGGTACAATTACCATGGCTGAAGATGTTGATTTATTTGAGGCATCAAATAGAGTAGTTTTTGAGTTTAATCAAGCCTTAGATGAAAATTTCTTTGAGCCTATAGCTAGGACTTATAAAGAATCTATACCCAAAACGATGCAAAATCGAGTTAGTGATTTTTCTTCTAATTTAAACGATATTTACACGTTGGGTAATGAAATTTTGCAGTTTAAATTATTTGACAGTGTAAGTACGTTTGGCAGGATTTTAGTGAATAGCACCATTGGATTGGTTGGTTTGTTTGATGTTGCCAGTGATATTGGGTTAGAAAAAACTAATGAAGATTTTGGTCAAACGATGGCAGTGTGGGGTGTGTCAAGTGGACCTTACGTTGTTTTACCAGTTTTAGGTCCATCAACCATGCGCGATTCAACGGGTACTTATGTTGATATTACTGAAAATATTGATGTAACCAAAGAGTTAAATACCACTGAAGAAGTGGCCTTACTACTCGCCCAAGCCGTTGATACTAGAGTCAAGCTATTACCAGTAACGGTTTTACTGAAAAATTCAGATGATGTTTATATTGCAACACGCTCTTCTTATCTACAAAAAAGACAATTTGATATCTTTGATGGTAATCCGCCTATTGAAAATGATGACTTCTGACCTAATTTAAAACACACACTAATGCCAAAAAGACAAGATCTTAAAAGTATTTTAATTATCGGTTCTGGACCTATTTTGATTGGTCAAGCTTGCGAGTTTGATTATTCTGGTGCGCAAGCCTGTACAGCATTGCGTGAAGAGGGGTATCGTGTTATTTTGATTAATTCCAACCCAGCTACCATCATGACCGACCCGAAAATGGCAGATGCAACTTATATTGAGCCAATTGAGTGGCGTACGATTGAAAAAATTATTGAAAAAGAAAAACCTGATGCTTTGTTGCCGACCATGGGCGGGCAAACTGCACTTAATTGTGCACTTGATTTAGAACGTCATGGTGTGCTTGAGAAACACGGTGTAGAAATGATTGGCGCTAAAAAAGAAGCCATTGATAAAGCGGAGGATCGTGATTTATTTCGTGAGGCGATGTTAAAAATTGGCCTTGATATGCCTAAAGCCGCTGTGGCTCATAATATAGAGCAAGCACATACTGTACAAAAAACGGTAGGTTTTCCAACCATTATTCGTCCCTCGTTTACTATGGGTGGTAGTGGTGGTGGTATTGCTTATAACAAAGAGGAATTTGTTGAAATTTGCGAACGAGGTTTAGACCTTTCACCGACTAATGAACTTTTAATTGAAGAATCTATTCTTGGCTGGAAAGAGTTTGAGATGGAAGTAGTGCGTGATAGCAAAGATAATTGTATTATTGTTTGTTCTATTGAAAATCTTGACCCTATGGGCATTCATACGGGTGATTCAATTACTGTTGCACCTGCACAAACACTAACTGATAAAGAGTACCAAGTGATGCGTGATGCTTCATTGGCAGTGCTTCGTGAAATTGGGGTTGATACAGGTGGTTCAAACGTGCAATTTGCGCTTAATCCAAAAAATGGTCGTTTAACCATTATTGAGATGAATCCACGTGTATCTCGCTCATCAGCATTGGCATCAAAAGCAACAGGCTTTCCTATTGCCAGAGTGGCTGCAAAACTAGCTATAGGTTACACTTTAGACGAACTTGATAATGAAATTACAGGTGGTAAAATACCCGCTTCTTTTGAGCCAAGTATTGATTACGTAGTAACTAAAATTCCAAGATTTGCCTTTGAGAAATTTCCCAAAGCAGATGATCGTTTAACCACGCAAATGAAGTCTGTTGGCGAAGTAATGGCTATTGGTTCAACCTTTCAAGAATCTTTACAAAAAGCATTAAGAGGGCTAGAGACTGACAAGGTTGGATTAGACCCTATTATTGATTTGAACGCTTATGATGCACGCAATAAAATACGTTCTGAGTGTATTTCAGCTCGAGGTGAACGTATTTTTTATTTGGCTGATGCCTTTAGATTGGGCATGAGTGTTGAAGAAGTATTTGATTTGTCTAAAGTTGACCCTTGGTTTTTGACGCAAATACAAGATATTGTTTCAACTGAATTGCAAATTGATGGCATAAATGTTACTGATATTGATGCTGATAAAATGTTTACCTTGAAACGTAAAGGTTTTTCTGATGCACGTTTGGCACAATTATTTTGTTGTAGTGAGTCTTCAGTGCGTGAGCGTCGTCGTGCGCTTAATATTAAACCTGTGTTTAAGAGAGTGGACAGTTGCGCGGCAGAATTTGACACCCAGACTGCTTATTTATATTCAACTTATCAACTCGAATGTGAAGCCAATCCAACTAATAAGAAAAAAATTATGATTTTGGGTGGCGGACCCAATCGTATTGGGCAAGGTATTGAGTTTGATTGTTGTTGTGTGCATGCATCATTAGCGCTACGTGAAGATGGGTTTGAGACGATTATGGTGAATTGCAATCCTGAAACAGTTTCAACTGACTACGATATTTCAGACCGCTTGTATTTTGAGCCATTGACCTTAGAGGATGTTCTGACCATTGTTGATATTGAAAACCCAGATGGTATTATTGTGCATTATGGTGGTCAAACACCACTTAAATTGGCTGATGCATTAGAAAAAAATGGTGCAAATATTATTGGCACAACGCCAGATGCCATTGATTTAGCTGAAGATAGAGAACGTTTTTCTAAAATGTTGCAAGAATTAGAGCTTAAGCAGCCACTAAATGGCACAGCACGTTCATTAGAACAAGCACAAGATATTGCAGATGCAATTGGTTTTCCATTAATAGTTAGACCTTCTTATGTGCTTGGTGGTCGAGCAATGGAAATTGTTTATGATAAAGACAGTCTTGAACATTATATGTATACAGCAGTTCAAGTATCAAATAATTCTCCTGTTTTGTTAGATTCATTTTTAGACCATGCCATTGAAGTTGATATTGATGCAATTTGTGATGGTGAAGATGTGGTGATTGGCGGTATTATGCAACACATTGAGCAAGCAGGTATTCATTCAGGAGATTCTGCTTGTTCACTTCCACCTTATTCGCTAGCCAGTGATGTGTTGGATGAAATGCGTATTCAGGTTATTGCCATGGCTAAAAAATTAAATGTGATTGGTTTAATGAATACCCAGTTAGCCTATCAAGATGGTGAGATTTATATTATTGAAGTTAATCCACGTGCCTCTCGTACAGTGCCTTTTGTTTCTAAAGCAATTGGAGTACCACTGGCACGTATTGCTGCACGTGTGATGTCAGGTGTGTCGCTTAAAGCACAGAATTTTACCAAAGAGATTATTCCTAAACATTTTAGTGTCAAAGAGGCTGTATTCCCATTTAATAAATTTTTAGGTGTAGATCCGGTTTTAGGTCCTGAAATGCGCTCAACAGGAGAAGTAATGGGCATTGGTAAAGATTTTGCCTCAGCTTTTGATAAAGCTCAATTAGCAGCAGGCAGTCGTGTACCAGAAAATGGCAAGGTGTTTGTTAGTTTACGCAAACTTGACCGTAATGAATTGATTGATTTAGGTAAAAAATTATTAGCACAAGGCTTTAGCTTGGTTTCAACGCGTAGTAATAGGGATATGTTAAATGAGGCCGGACTTGAGTGTGAAGTGGTCAATAAAGTATCAGAAGGCTCTCCTCATATTGTTGATATGATTAAAAATGATGACATTGATTTGATCATTAATTCAACTGAAGACACTCAAGGAGTGGAAGATGCTGCAGCAATTCGTTGCCAAGTATTGGTGCATAAAGTACCATTTACTACCACAGTGGCAGCCGCATTTGCTATACTGGATGGTTTGAAAGTTAATAATAAACTTACCATAACCAAACTTCAATCACTACACTTGTAATGGAAAATATACCAATGACTGTTTTTGGTGCAAAAGTACTAGAAGCGGAATTACTTAAACTTAAAAATGTTAGCCGTCCACGTATTATTGAAAATATTGTCACAGCACGCGCTCATGGTGATCTTAAAGAAAATGCTGAATATCACGCCGCTAAAGAAGAGCAAGGCTTTATTGAAGGTCGAATCAAAGAAGTTGAATCAAAGCTTTCTCGTATGCAAGTGATTGATGTTACTAAACTTAATCAAGATGGTCGTTGTGTTTTTGGTACTACTATTACCCTAATGAACATTGAAGATGATAGTGAAACCACGTATAAAATTGTGGGTGAAGATGAAGCTGATATTATACTAGGTAAAATTTCGTGTCATTCACCAATTGCTAGTGCATTAATGGGCAACGAAGAAGGTGATGAAGTAACAGTGAAAGCACCTAAGGGTGATATTGTTTATGAAGTATTAAGTGTTGAGTATATTTAATATTTTTAAATTGTACTATAATGATTACAGATACGAAACTCAGTAATGGAAAAAATATTATGAAAGACATTCAATGAATTCCAATTGTTGTTTTATTGGTTGTTTGGTACAGGATATCGTCTACAATCACTTACTTTAGATGTGTCAAATGTCTTACTATTATTTAATAAAAACCTATTCTACAGCACTTATTTGACACATTTAGTGTTCAAGGTGTTAAAAAATAATTGTAGCAACAGACTATTTAAAGCATAGTGCCCGTAAATATTTAGAACAACATGTTAGTGATATAAAATAGAATATGTTTTTAATGCTGTTTTGTCAAACAACCAATAATATTTATTTTTTATGTCTGACTATAGAAGTCATTCAAGAGGATTTTATATTGTTGAAAAGTGATTTAATATTTGATGTAATAATTATGATGTATCCAAATCGAATTACATTATCAAATATTTTATCATGAATGGCATAACGATATCATTAAATAGTAATAATAAAGTGAATATATTTCACATGTATATTATTATTTCAAATAATCCACATTATAAAGTCGTCAATATTTTTAGTCTATCTTTTGATAGTTGATATAGGATGTTAGATAGATTGGATAATTATATTCTTGCAAAGAATCTTAATTTTTAACAAAAAACTATTTTACAGATTTTGTAATAAAAAAGACTCTAATTGTTATGTTTTATGAAAAAAAATGGTATCATTGAAGATCTAGAAGTGGTAAAAGTATTTTTAGTAATTAGTGAGGTTAAAATGTAGTTAATATTGTTTTAACATTAGGTGATGTTCTTTTGTTTTTACTATATTTGGATGATATATATCGATGTTTATTTCCACTAATTATTTTTAATTTTGTATGTTTTTTATAAGCAAGAGTATTAATGTTGATATCATTTAACCAAACTAATTTAGGAGACGAAATCTTTTTTAATTAGTATTATCAAGACATCTACTCTCTGGGGTAGTGTTTTTTTATGCTGTAATTTAAAACTAGGTATTTTGAATGTGAGTATAAAATTTGTGTTCTAAAAATATTACTATGTTCGAGCATTAATTGTACACTATGTAAGGTTGTTCTTTTTTTAAAATGTATGGCAAAACATAGCGCAGTGTATGTGGCGATAGAAGTTTGTTAATACCTGTTTTATAGCTGATGTAAAATGAATTTTGTCGGCTTATATTGGCGTCACGATTAGCTAGAAAGTAATTATCAGTTTAGCCATTTTTTTAATAAAAATGATTTTGTATTTTTTCGTAATTTACTAAAACAATCCATTGCCACTTCATCCATGGCGCCCTTATCATGAATACGAATATATTCATTAGCTAGATTAATATGATAATAACTCAAATTAATCAACTCCGAGACACATAGTCTACAAGCGTATAAAACTCTAACATGGCTTGGGCGCGTAATAAAAAATAGTATTATAATTAAGTATATTAAGCAGTCTTTCAATCTCATTAATATTTAAAAAATAGATAATTTTTGTGCTTGTTTAGAGTGCTGTAATTTATCAGTCTGATTTTTTTATGACTTTTGTTTTAATTAAGTATTGGTAGAAAATACATAAACAGATGAGTATTCTGGCTTATGTAGCAATACTCATAGATGTTAATTGGCGTGTATCGTTAATGTTAGTGAGTGATTTATTAACCCATTTTGAAAATAAATTGAGATCAAAACGATAATTCGATAGCGTTTGATGAAAGCCAGTAGTTGTCCAAAAATTGGTTAACTAGTATTGCGTTATTTATTGTAAAAAATGTCGGTAAAACTGATATTTTTTACCAAAAGAAATTCGTTCATTTTTTAAGCTGGAGTTTTTCCTTAATTCTAGCCTTCTTACCAGTAAGGCTACGAAGATAATAAAGTTTGGCTTGACGAACTTTACCGTGACGTTTTACTTCAATTGAATCAATCATTTTTGAGTGGGTTTGAAAAACTCTTTCAATACCTTCGCCATGAGAAATCTTTCTAACTGTGAATGCTGAACCAATGCCTCGGTTTTTTTTAGCAATAACAACACCTTCAAACGCTTGTAATCTTTCACGCTCACCTTCACGTACTTTTACTTGTACAACAATAGTATCGCCTGATGAGAATGAAGGTAGGTCTAATTTTAGTTGTTCGCTCTCAATTTGATCAATTAAATTCATTTGAGCGCTCCTAATAAATTTTTATAAAAAAGAAGCGATTATACTGTTATTTTGATCAGTGAACAAGACAAGAGTGTCATATAATTTTATTTAGCTTTTGAGTGGTGCAATTTTATGCAAAATATGGCATAATCTTTCAGATTTATATTTTAGTGTTTGTTTGTCATGGGAAAGATAACTGGCTTTAAAGAATTTGATAGAAAAACCGAGGCTTATCGTCCTGTGGATTTGCGTATTAAAGATTATGGTGAAATTTTTACAGGTTATCATGACAAGGCTCATCTTCAAGAACAAGGTGCAAGGTGTATGGATTGTGGCGTGCCTTTTTGTCAATCAGAAAATGGTTGCCCGGTTGATAATCTAATTCCAGAATTTAATGATTTAATTTATCATAATAAATGGCAAGAAGCACTAGTACGTTTATTAAAAACCAACAATTTTCCAGAATTTACAGGTCGGGTTTGTCCAGCGCCTTGTGAAGGTTCTTGCGTATTGAGTATTAATAATTCTGCAGTTGCGATTAAGAATATTGAGCAAGCCATTATTGATAAAGGTTTTGATGAAGGTTGGGTTAAGCCCTATATAGTTGAGTATAGAACGGGTAAAAAAATTGCTATTATTGGTTCTGGTCCTGCAGGTTTAGCAGCGGCAGATGAGTTAAATAAAATCGGTCATAGCGTTACTATATTTGAGCGTGATGACCATATTGGTGGCCTATTAATGTATGGTATTCCGAATATGAAACTTGGTAAAGATGTAGTTGATCGCCGTGTTAAATTAATGCAAGATTCAGGGGTTGAATTTATAACAAATGTCGATGTTGGCAAGGACATTACCACCATACAATTACAACAAAATTTTGATGCGCTTGTATTAACCACAGGCGCAAGCAAAGCACGCGATTTATTGGTGGATAATCGCCAAGCACAAGGTGTGCATTTAGCGATGGAATACCTAGTTAAAAACACTAAAAGCTTATTAGATACTGGAAGTGTAGACGAATCAGATTTATCTGCCAAAGGTAAAGATGTGATTGTGATTGGTGGTGGCGATACAGGTACAGATTGTATTGGCACGGCGCTACGCCAAGGTGCAAAATCGATTGTGAATTTTGAATTAATGGGCAAACCACCAGTTGAGCGTGCGTCAAACAATCCTTGGCCACTATGGCCATTAATCTATCGCGTGGATTATGGACATGCCGAAGTAACAGAAATATTTGGCAAAGATCCAAGACAATATCATTTAATGACTCAATCGTTTATCAAAGATGATCAAAACTTTGTCATTGGTTTAAAAACGGTTAATGTTGACTTTAAAGACGGGCAATTAATCCAAATTAATGGTAGTGAAAAAATTTGGAATACACAATTGGTTTTATTATCAATGGGCTTTGTATCTCCTGAACATTATTTAAGTGATGATGCTAATATTGAACTTGATGAGCGTGGTAATTATAAGGCCAAATACGGTCAATATATAACGTCACAAAAAAGCATTTTTACCGCTGGAGATTGTCGTCGTGGACAATCGTTAGTTGTATGGGCTATTAATGAGGGTCGTGGTGTTGCTGCTAAAGTTAATGAGTATCTAGCATGAAATACTTACTAGTATTACTTTTAATACTTGCCATTACCCCTATATTAACAGGTATTATTATTGATTTAAAAAATAAAATCAATCTATTCCCTAAGGGATAGTGGTTAGTACCACTAATAAACGCTGGTATTTTTTTTCATTTAAGTATAATTTATTTCGTTCACACATTCTTTTGGAAAAAGCTAAGGGGATTTACTTAAATATACTGGAGAGATAAAATGGCAGAATTATATAACACACCCAACCTTGATGAGTTGGAAAATGGTCCATGGCCTTCGTTTGTTACAGGTCTTAAAAGATTAGCAAGTGACAGTCATGCTGGCGCTGAAATGGCACATGACGTATTGGGTACGCTAGAAACTTCATATGTAACTAAAAAAGGCTACTGGAAAGGTGGCACAGTTGGTGTTATTGGTTATGGTGGCGGCATTATTCCACGTTTTAACGAATTAAAAAACGAAGATGGTACTTATAAGTTCCCTGCAGCAGGCGAGTTTCACACTTTACGCGTTCAACCACCAGCAGGCATGCACTACACATCAACTTTATTAAGAGATATGTGTGATATGTTTGTAGATAACGGTGGTTCTGGTTTGATTGCATTTCATGGCCAATCAGGTGACATTATGTTACAAGGTGCAACTGAAGCAACAACACAGACTATTTTTAATACATTTAATGATTATGGTTTTGACTTGGGCGGTGCTGGTCCTGCAGTGCGTACAGGCATGTCTTGTGTCGGTGCTTCACGTTGTGAAATGTCAAATGTTAATGAGCAAGCAGTTTTGCGTACCTTGGTTAATGCATTTTTAGATGACATGCATCGTCCAGCATTACCATACAAAATGAAATTCAAAGTATCAGGTTGTGCAAATGATTGTATGAATACAGTTCAACGTGCTGACTTTGCAGTTATTGGTACTTGGAGAGATGATATTAAAATTAATCAAGATCTCTGGAAAGCGATGGTTGCAGATAAAGGTCGTAGTTATGTTATTGATAACATTACTTCTCGTTGTCCTACTAGTGCTATGACACTTAATGAAGATAATTCAATTACAATTGATAACAAGAACTGCGTTAAATGCATGCATTGTTTAAATGTTACCAGTCCTTTAACTCATAAATATATTGTTAAAGGTGATGTAGAGCCTATCTTAGCAACAGGTGATGATAAAGGCGTAATGATTATTATGGGTGGTAAGCGTACACTTAAGATTGGTGACTTGTTTGGTTCAGTTATTGTGCCATTTATGAAAATGGATACAGCAGATGATTTTAAAGCGATTGAAGATTTAGCAGGTGAAGTGATTGATTTCTTTGCTGAAAACGCACTAGAGCATGAAAGAACTGGTGAAATGATTGAACGTATTGGCGTGGTTAACTTCCTTGAAGGTATTGGTCTTAATGTAGACCCTAATATGGTTAATTCTACACGTACTTCATCTTATGTTCGTATGGACACATGGGACGAAGAGGCTGTTAAGTGGTTTGAAAATAAAGCAGAGGCAAGTGCATAAGCACATCGTTTAAATAACAATTTTTTAGGTGAACGTAAATTTCACCTAACTTTATATACTAGGAGAAATAAAATGGCTGAAGCACCAAGAATGCCTATCGAATCAGGCTGCCCTGATCCTATTCAATATATGCATCCGACGATGCGTCGTAATTACGGGCAGTGGGCTTACCATGATCGTCCTCGTCCAGGTGTATTGCACCACACTTCAAAAAATAATGAAGAAATTTGGACAGTTCGCTGCGGTACTGCACGTCAAATGGACGTTTATTCTATTAGAAAATTAGCTGATATTGCCGATGAATTTGCAGATGGCTTTGTTCGTTTTACCATGCGCTCTAATGTTGAATATATGGTGGCTGATGTCACAAAAGTTGAAGCGCTAATTGCTGCATTGACTGAAGCAGGCTTCCCTGTAGGTGGCACAGGCCCATCGGTAACTATGATTTCACACACCCAAGGTTGGTTGCATTGTGATATCCCAGGTACAGACGCCTCAGGTATTGTAAAGTCACTCATGGATGAGTTGCATGAGGAATTTACTAGAGAAGAAATGCCTAATCGTGTACACATGACCACTTCTTGTTGTCAAATTAACTGTGGTGGCCAAGGCGATATCGCACTTAATATCCAACATACTAAACCACCTAAAATCAATCATGATTTAGTGGCTAATGTGTGTGAACGTCCAACTGTTGTTGCGCGTTGTCCAGTTGCAGCGATTCGTCCTGCGATGGTTAATGGTAAGCCAACATTGGAAGTTGATGAGAAGAAATGTATCTGTTGTGGTGCATGTTTTCCGCCATGTCCACCAATGCAAATCAATGATCCTGAGCATTCTAAGATTGCGTTGTGGATTGGTGGTAAGAACTCAAATGCGAGGTCTAAGCCTTCGTTTCATAAATTAGTGGCTTCTAATTTGCCTAACAACCCTCCAAGATGGCCAGAAGTTGGTGCTGTGGTTAAGAATATCTTATCTGTTTATAAAAAAGATGCGCGCGATTGGGAAAGAATGGGCGAATGGGTTGATCGTATTGGTTGGCCAGCATTTTTTGAAAAAACAGGCTTACCGTTCACTAAATTTCATATCAATGATTGGAAAGGCGCGCGTCATGAGTTGAATTCTTCTGCACATATTCGTTTCTAAATATCGATTATTATGAAGATTTCTATTCAAATTAACGAAGGACCGTATCAGCATCAAGCGTCTGATACGGCGTACCAATTTGCCAAAGCAGCGATTGAAAAAGGCCATGAAATTTTTCGTGTATTTTTCTATCATGATGGCGTGAATAATGCATCACGTTTTACATTGCCACCACAAGATGATCGTAATGTTGTTAACCAGTGGGCAGAGTTGGATATTAAGAACACTGATGGCGAGCCTGAACTTGTTGTGTGTATAGCAGCAGCACTTCGTCGCGGTATGTTAGATGAATCTGAGGCGAGCAAGAATGGTATTGATGGTAATAACATTCATCCAGCGTTTCGTATTTCTGGCTTAGGTCAGTTGATTGAAGCGGGCATTCGTTCAGATCGTTTAGTGATATTTGGAGATTAAGATGGCAACTAAGAAATTTATGTATTTAAATCGCCGTTCTTCATTTGGCACAGTGTATGCAATTGAATCACTAGAAGTGGTATTAATTGCTGCAGCATTCGAACAAGATGTCTCTTTGGCTTTTATTGATGATGGTGTATACCAAATTGCTGAAGGACAAAATGCCAATGGTATTGGCATGAAGAATTTTTCCAAAACTTTTCATGCATTGGGTGATTATGATATTAATAAGCTTTATGTGTCAGCAGAGTCTTTAGAAGAAAGGGGGCTAAGTTTAAATGATTTAATGCCTTTAGTGTATGAAGATGATGATTGGGTAAAAAAACCAAGCATTAAAGTGGTTTCTAATGTTGAACTTTCAAAAATTATGTCTGAACAAGATGTATGTCTTAGTTTCTAAGGAGGGTTGAATATGTTGCATACTGTTAATAAATCATCTTTCGAGCGAAATTCACTCAAATCTTGCCTTAATACAATTGATGATATAAGTGTTATTTTATTAATTGAAGATGGTGTTATTTCTGCTGCGAAAAATATCAACTCATTAATGATTGCTGATCTTGCCGCTCAAGGTAGAATTTATGCACTTCAAGGTGATGTTGAAGCAAGAGGAATTTCTTCAAAACTTGCTGATAATATCAAATTAGTTGATTATGCAGGTTTTGTTGATTTAGTTGTTGAACATGGAACTGTGGTTTCTTGGGTTTAACTTAAATTTTTATATAGGAGTAAAAAATGGCTGATATTTTAGGTGCAGAAGTAGATGAAGAAGGTTTTTTGGTAGATTTGGGCGATTGGACTAAAGAAATTGCTGAGAAAATGGCAAAAGATGACGATGTTAATTTAAGTGACGAGCATTGGGATGTGATTAATTTCTTACGTGATTATTTTGAAGAATACCAAATTGCACCTGCAGTACGTGTACTAACCAAAGCAATCGCTAAAAGAATGGGCAAAGACAAAGGCAACTCTAAGTATTTGTATTCTTTATTCCCATATGGTCCTGGTAAACAAGGTTGTCGTTTCGCTGGATTGCCAAAACCAACTGGCTGTATTTAAGTCAATACAAATAATAAAACACCTGCTTTAATAGGTGTTTTTTAATATTTTAATCATTGAATTTGAGAATAAAATGTCCATAATAAGCATTATTTTTATCGCTTTATTTTATATTTCATTAATTGTATTCCTTGTTGGAATGGCGAGAAAAATTTATCAATTTTGGATAACGCCAGCTCCCCTTAAAATTCCAACAGCACCAACTCCGTTAACACAAATAGGTGTGATTATGCTTATGATACGTGAAGTAGTTTTATTTGAAAGTTTATTTAAATCAAACAAATGGATTTGGTTGTTTGGCTGGTTGTTTCATATCGGCCTGTTATTGGTTTTAATTCGCCATATACGTTATTTTTGGATAGGTGACTTGCCTGGTATATTTTTATTAACCCAACCATTTAAATATGCTGCTTTTACTATGGTGATTGGTCTTGTTGGACTTATGTTGCGTCGTATTTTTGTTGAGCGTATTCGTTATATTTCAGCACCGAGTGATTATTTAATGTTGATTATGTTACTTATTATTGGCATAAGTGGTGCTGTGATGACATTTACCAGCAATCATACAGATATTATTATGGTGAAGGAATTTGCCTCAGGTTTAGTGAATTTTAATTGGGCAAACCTACCAATAGAAGTGCATTTTTTAGTACATATTTTCTTGGTATTTGTATTGATGGCAATTTTTCCGATTTCTAAATTATTACACGTGCCAGGTATTTTCTTTAGCCCTACACTAAATCAAGTGGATAATGCTCGCTCAAAACGTCATATTTCATCTTGGGCACTTAAGCAAGAGCAAGAGCATGCAACACAATTAGAACAAACTTTAGGTAAAGACGAATAATATGAAAAAAGAATTTGACATCCCGGTATTACCCACTTATCTTGAAATTCCTGAATTAAAAGAAGATATTATGGATGGCGAAGGACCGTTCAAATCCACGCAAGAATTTCAAAATTCATTAGGTTTTCCTGGTGAAAAGGTAGACAATTGGCAGCAAGTTGCTATTGATAAAATGAGTGAACTTAAATCTAAATATCGCTCCGTACAAGTATTTTTAGATTCGTGTGTTAAATGTGGTGCTTGTACCGATAAGTGTCATTATTTTTTAGGCTCTTCAGATCCAAAAAATATGCCAGTTGCACGTCAAGATTTATTTAGAAGTGTTTATCGTCGTCATTTCACTTTTGCAGGTAAATACTTTCCTAAATTGGTAGGCGCTAAAGAATTAGACGATGATATGTTAGATGATTGGTATAACTATTTTCATCAGTGTTCACAATGTCGTCGTTGTTCAGTATTTTGTCCATACGGTATTGATACAGCTGAAATTTCAATGGCAGCTCGTGAAGTGTTAGATACGGTTGGCATAGGTCAAAAATATTGTAATCAAATTTTAGGCAAGGCTTTAACAATTGGCAATAACTTGGGTTTACCTGAGCCAGCTTTGCGTGATACATTGCTTGACCTTGAAGAAGAAATTGAAGAAGAGACAGGTGGGATTGCCGTTAAATACCCCTTAGACCAAAAAAAGGCAGAAATTTTATTAATCACCCCATCGGCAGACTTTTTTGCTGAACCTCATATTGATGGGTTAATCGGTTATGGTAAAGTATTTCATCAAGATGGTGTTAGTTGGACGTTAAGTTCATATGCTTCTGAAGGTGCAAACTTTGGTATGTTTATTGGTTCTTATGATGTAATGCGTAAGGCTGCTTTGCGTATTCGTAAGGCAGCACTTGATTTAGAAGTGTCACGGGTTATGGTGGGTGAGTGTGGACATGCTTGGCGTGTTGCTTATAGTTTTTGGAATACTCTATCAGGCGTAGGTGCAGGTGCTGCCGATGAATTTGGTCAAAAATTACAAAACCAATTAGATCCTCGTTATCCACAACCACAACATATTATTGAATATACCCATGACTTAATTCAAAGAGGTAAATTAACCTTTAATAAGTCTGCTAATGATGATCGAACGGTTACTTTTCATGATTCATGCAATGTTGCCCGTGCAACTAATATGGGTGGTATTTCAGGTGGTCAATTTATTTTGCCACGTGATGTTATTAAAGCTGTGTGTAATAATTATGTTGATATGGAACGTAGCACAATTAAAGAGGCTACTTTTTGTTGCGGTGGTGGTGGTGGTTTATTAACAGACGATTTAATGGAAATTCGTGTGAAAGGTGCAATGCCAAGAATGCAAGCACTGAAAGCAGTTGAAAAAAATAATGGTGTTAATACACTGGCTGCTATTTGTGCCATTTGTAAGTCGCAATTTTCTAAAGTACTACCTAAATTTGATTTTGACCCGTACATGATTGTGAGTGTTCACCAGTTAGTGAGTGAAGCAATTATTATGGATAAGCCACAAACAGAAGCCCAAAAGGACCAACCATAAACTGATACTGATGATGCCACGTTGGTAGAAACAGCAGAAACTTAAACGAAAATAAGGAGATTTGATATGCAAAAGAACCCATATGGCGTACCAACTAAGGGCTATAATCACACATTCAGATTATATACCGATGATGGTGATGAACTAAAAACAGTGCCGTGGAGTCAAAAAATTTTTAAAGAAGACACCTCTCATAAGTGCCCTACTTATGTCACTCAAACGCCACCTTGTCAAGGTTCGTGTCCTTCAGGACATAATATTCGTGGCTGGTTAGATATTGTTCGCGGCATGGAGAAGCCTTTTGGTGACTTATCTTGGCAAGAGTACGCATTTCAACGCGCTACAGATTCAAATCCATTTCCATCAGTGATGGGTCGTGTTTGTCCAGCACCTTGTGAAGATGGTTGTAATCGTAATGAAGTCGAAGATACGGTCGGTATTAATGCGGTTGAGCAGTTTATTGGCGATAATGCAAAAGTTGAAGGTTATACGTTTAAAATTGATGTTAAAGATACAGGCAAAAAAGTTGCTATTATTGGTGGAGGTTGTGGCGGTTTGGCAGCAGCACTTAAATTACGTCGTCAAGGCCACAGTGTAACTGTATTTGAAAAATATGATCAATTAGGCGGCATGATGATGTACGGTATTCCTGATTATCGTGTACCACGTGATGTATTGTCTTATGAGATTGATCGTATTATCAATACAGGCGTTGAAACTAGAATGAACACGAAAGTTGGTGTTGACGTTACTATTGACGAATTAGAAAAAGAATTTGATGCTGTTTTGTTTGCAATAGGCGCTATGAGCGGTCGTACATTGCCTATTCCAGGTGGTGAAGCAATAAATTGTGTCTCTGGTGTTGCTTTTCTTGAAGCGTACAATCAAGGTCGTTTGAAACACATTACAGGCAAGGTGATTTGTATTGGTGGTGGCGATACTTCAATTGATGTTGTGTCAGTTGCACGCCGCTTGGGTAATATTAATAATGCTGCTGAAAAAGACCGTCCTGAACATATTATCTTTAGTGATACAGCGCATGATGTGGTCGATACTTCTAAGCGCTTAGGTGCAGACGTATTGTTAACAACACGTTCTACCGTTGAAAATATGCCAGCAGCGCAAGAAGAAATTGATGATGCAACTCGTGAGGGTGTTGAAATTCAAGGACAGTTACAACCTGTTGAAGTAGTTATAGAGAAAGATGGTCGTGCAACTGCACTACGTATGATTCGTTTAGAAAAAGATGGAAATACGCCAATTGAAGGCTCTGAATTTGATACTGAGTGCGAGTTGATTGTTTCTGCCATTGGTCAAGGTGTTGATTCTGAAGGTATGGACACTTCCTTTTTTAATGAACATGGATTTATTGATGCAGATAAGAACTATCAAGTACCTAATAAACCAGGTTTCTTTGTTTGTGGTGATGTGGTTCGTCCACACTTATTAACAACTGCTATTGGTCAAGCATCAATTGTTGCTGAAAGTATTGGTGATTATCTCGTGGGCGCTGATCAGCATACTCGCCCTAAGATTGATGTTAGTTATTTTGATTTAATGAATAAGTTAAAAGAATGGGACCTTTCTCCTGAATCTTATGAGTTAGATTCTAATGTTGCAGTCTCAACAGATACTGCTGATTTTGCGGTGCATAATTATGAAGATCGGGCTTTTGCCTCCATTATTCCACATACGGAATTATTTTTGGGTCATTTTGATTATGAACAACGCAATCAACGCAATCATAAATTGGTAAATGTTGACAACGTACTAGGTAATTTTGATGAACGTTTAATTGGTTACACTGAAGAGGAAGTACAAAAAGAAGCAGCTCGTTGTATGTCTTGTGGTTTGTGTTTTGAATGTGATAACTGTGTGATGTATTGCCCTCAAGATGCGGTCTTTAAGGTTAAGAAAGACAAGGCAACTCTGGGTAGATATGTTGATACTGATTACAATAAGTGTATTGGTTGTCATATTTGTGCTGACGTTTGTCCGACTGGTTATATTCAAATGGGCCTTGGTGAATAATTCGATTTAATCTAAGTGTAATAAAAATTATGAATCATTTGCTGGTTGTTTTTTTAAGTTTGTTGATAGGTAATGTGTTTGCGCATACTAACGAACATGATAATCTTGGTGAGCAAGCCAATTCTATTAAGGCATCTGGCAAAGTATTTCATGAAAGTATTTCGATTATTCGAAAAATGCATCCTGAATTTTTACGTCATAAGCGTGATAAAACCTTGCGCCAAGGTGTACGAACGAATGAATATTCTTTAAAAGGTTGTGTGTCGTGCCATGCTAATAAAAATAAGACAATCAATCAGTACTATTCAGTTAATAAGAAGGATCAATTTTGTTCAGATTGTCATGAACAAGTCGGTGTTAGTCTTGATTGCTTTAGTTGTCACCGCACGAAACCAAAGGAAGGTTCATTATGAGTAAAATATTAAATCGTCGCGATTTTATTAAAACCACGAGCACAACAACAATTGGTGTTGCTATAGTTACTAGTGGTATTACCTTGACAGCGTTTGCCAGTACTAATAAAACACCGGTGACCAATGAAAAACGCTGGGGTATGTTGATTGATACTAATAAGTTAAGTGAAGTTGATATTGATGGCATGGTTAGCGCTTGTCAAAAGGAGCAAGGATGGGGCTCTGAGGTACACTCAACAGACAATCAAAAACCAGACTGGATTAAAAAACTAAAGGTTAAAGATAAAGCCACTGGTAAAGTTAGTAATCTTGCATTGATGTGCCAACATTGCAAAGAGCCACCTTGTGTTGATGTTTGTCCAACAAATGCCTCTATGAAGCGTGAAGATGGGATTGTATTGGTAGATAAGCATTTATGTATTGGTTGTCGTTATTGTATGATGGCTTGTCCATATGACGCTCGCTCGTTTGTACATGAGACACTAAACAATCAAAAAGAACACATGCCTCGTGGTAAAGGCACTGTTGAATCTTGTACAATGTGTGTACACAAGGTTGACAAAGGTGAGATGC
This sequence comes from Candidatus Ruthia magnifica str. Cm (Calyptogena magnifica), assembly GCF_000015105.1. Taxonomy (NCBI): domain Bacteria; kingdom Pseudomonadati; phylum Pseudomonadota; class Gammaproteobacteria; family Pseudothioglobaceae (SeqCode); genus Candidatus Ruthturnera; species Candidatus Ruthturnera calyptogenae. The sequence continues at coordinate 918,141 of NC_008610.1, read as the reverse complement.
CTGCTTGTGTTGAAAGTGTAAACAGTGATGCTGTTATTTTTGGTGATTTATATGACGTGTCAAGTAAAATTAATCAAACCTTGAAAACAGTTCAATCTACACAAATTAGAGCAGATCTTAATTTAAATACTGGCGTGCGCTATAGTGGTATTTAAATAATAAATTTAATTTGGAAATTTTATGAGCAATATTCGTTTTGAACAAATTGAAGGAAAAAGTTTAGGATTCTATATACTAGTTGCAGGACTGTTGATTTTAATTTTAACTGCATTAGGTAGTGCATATTATATGGAGCATCATGGTCATTTTGTGACTGGTATGAACAATCGTATTGTATGGGGCATGCCACATGTGTTTGCCTTGTTTTTGATAGTAGCGGCGAGTGGTGCGCTAAACGTGGCTTCAATTTCTTCTGTGTTTAATAAAAAATTATATAAACCCTTATCACGCTTATCTGGCTTAGTTGCGTTATCGTTATTAGCTGGTGGTTTAATGATATTAGTGCTTGATTTAGGTCGTCCAGATCGTTTGATTATTGCCATGACTGAATATAATTTTAAATCAATTTTTGCTTGGAACATTATTTTATATAATGGTTTTTTTGTTGTGGTTGCTGTTTATTTGTGGTTACTGTTTGAACGCCGCATGAATAAATTTAGCCGAAAAGCTGGCTTGATCGCTTTTGGTTGGCGCTTAATTTTAACCACAGGCACAGGCTCTATTTTTGGATTTTTAGTTGCTAAACAGGCTTACGACGCTGTTATTATGGCGCCTATGTTTATCATTATGTCTTTTGCTTTTGGTTTAGCATTTTTCATACTTATTTTAATAGTAAGTTACCAGTGGACTAACAGGCTTTTAGGGGATGCTGTGGTTAATCGTTTGAGTAACCTTTTGGGTGTGTTTGTCGCAGCGGTAATGTATTTTGTGACTATATATCATTTGGGTAGTTTGTACTTAGCAGAAAATATGGGTATTGAAAGTTTTATTCTTTTTGATGGCAGTATTTATACAAAATTATTTTGGTATGGGCAAATTATTTTAGGCGGCCTAATTCCAATAGTATTGATTTATCATCCGACCACTAAGGGTAATCGCTCAATGTTAGGCTTGGCTTCTGTGTTAATTATTATTGGTGGACTTATTCAGTTGTATGTTATTATCATCGGTGGTCAAGAATATCCTATGGAATTATTTCCAGGTAAAGAAATTTTAGAAGGTTATGGTGGTATTGCTCAATATTCAGCTTCGTTACCAGAAATTTTTCTTAGTATTGGTGGCATTGCTTTGGCAATCATTGTAGTGACATTCTTAGTTAAATTTTTAGCATTCTTGCCAGAGAGTTTGGCTGATGATGTGGCTGATCCGCACTATAAAAGCTAATTTGATTATAATAGGGTAGATAATGCCTTCATCATTTTACTTATCTGCTGCTCATAAATCCTCAGGTAAAACTATTATTAGTTTGGGATTGTGCGCTGCATTTAAACAACAATCTTTAAAGGTTCAAACCTTTAAAAAAGGACCTGATTATATTGACCCTATTTGGCTTACTCAAGCCAGTGGCGTTCCTTGCTATAATTTAGATTTTTACAACATGACTGATGATGAAATCATCCAATTGTATAACAATCAAAGTGTCAATAGTGATCTTACTATTATTGAAGGCAATAAGGGCTTGTTTGATGGTATGAGTGTTACTGGTGGTGATGCCAATGCCGATCTTGTTAAATTGTTAAATATTCCTGTGGTATTAGTGATTGACAGCACAGGTATTACCCGTGGTGTGGCACCATTACTTAGTGGCTATCAGGCGTTTGATAAAAATTTAGATATTGTTGGTGTTATCCTTAATAAAGTAGCCAGTGAGCGCCATGAGTCAAAATTAATTCAAGCTATTGAGTATTATACTGATATTCCTTTGTTAGGCTGCGTGCGTCGTTCTAAATCACTAGTGATTGATGAGCGTCATCTGGGTTTAATACCTGTCAATGAAACATTACAATTGCAAACTTTTATCAACAAAGTTGCTAGTATTATTATAGATCAAGTTGACCTTAACGTATTAATGAATTTAAATTGTATTAAATTTAATAAGCAAATTATTAATACTAATACAATTAAGAAAAAAATCACGGTTGCTATTGCTAAAGATAGAGCGTTTAGTTTTTATTATCAAGATGATTTGGATAAATTTGAGTCGTTAGGTGTTAACATAAAATATTTTGACACACTTAAAAATCATAATTTGCCAGTATGTGATGGGTTATTTATCGGCGGCGGTTTTCCAGAAATGCAACTTAAAGCGTTAAATGCCAATCAACTCTTACTAGAAAATATTAAAACCAAAATAGAGCAAGGCTTGCCAACATATGTTGAATGTGGTGGCTTGATGTATTTAACTAACAGTATTACCTATAATAAACAAACCCATCCAATGGTAGGTGTGATTGATGCAAATACGTATATGACACCCAAACCTGTTGGTAGGGGTTATGTTGAGTTGACACCAACCGATGAGCATTGTTGGTCTAACGTGTCTAAGCGTATTTATGCTCACGAGTTTCATTACTCAAAGCTTAAAAATATTAACGTCAATACACGTTATGCTTTTAAGGTTTTGCGCGGTGTGGGTATAGATAATAAGTTTGATGGCATTATTAAGCACAATCTTTTGGCTTCGTATACACACTTACGTAATGTAACTGGTAATGCGTGGGTTGTACAATTTGTTAACTTTATAAGAAAGATTAAAAAAAAAATCATGATTATAATTACAAAAAAAGCAGCGAATGAAATTATTTTATCAGCCTATAATCTAGAAACACAGGGACTATTAATTCGTTTTGCTGTTGATAAAACTGATGAAGGCTTCCAATACCTAATGGGCTTTGATGCTCGCAATGACAATGATATTCATCTTAAATCTAATGATATTGAGTATATTTTTGTTTATGAGCAGAAAACACTGCTTGAAGGCATGGTGGTGGATTTTGACAAAATAGATAAAGATAGCGATTATCATTTTATATTTATGAACCCAAATGATCCAAACTACGAGCCGCCAAAAGAAGGACATGCACCTGATAAATCAAATAAAAAATAGCTCATTCAGGTTTTATTTGTAATAATCTAGGATGTCTTGATAAGTTGTACTGGCAATCTTATCCTATTGTTTTGAATTGTTAAGTCGTTCGGCTTCAGGGTTAGAAATAAACGCAGTTTCAACTAATACAGAAAGAATAAAAGGTGTTTTTAAGATAACAAAATCTACCTTTTGCGATATTTTTTATACAAATAAACTAAAACCCTCACTTATTCGTTTGAGAATTTTAAATCCTAGTTTTTAACTTTGAATGTCTAGATCTTTTCTAAAAAATTCCATAAAATTTTATTCAAATTGATCTTCTTTAATTAACGCCTCATTAACCACAAATTGATCAGCTATATTTTTCAATTTTTCTAAATCTCTAGCAAATTTGGTTGAGCCGTCACGTTCTGACAAAGTATAAACTGAAGCACTTCTAGTTTTTGTACATTTGACTGAATCAAATCATTATGAATTGAAATAAATAACGAAGCATAGTTGGTTTAGTCAAACTAACATAATAATCCATCGTCTAATAAAGATGGTTTTCATGCCTCGGTTCGATTGATTTTTGAGTAATTTTCAGGGTTAGTATACTTTTCTTTTAAATACCGATAACCCAGCGTATCTGAGTTTTCATGACCATGACTTGTTATATTTTTAACCTTACTTGGTTGGTTCCCTGATTATTGAGCTTTAGGGTGTAATTTTTTAGCAGTTTCGAACGTAAATATTAACGTATTTTTCCAATGTACTGATCTTGATAAAAGAGCTTTTATAAGTTCGATTAAGTGATTTTTAATTTTTAAAACAACTTATTTTTTTGTCCATTAATTGAAAATTTAATATTTGGCTTAATATTAATGACAATTCTAGCTCGCTTAGGCGATGTTCAAAAATGAAAGTTAAATAACGTGGTTTTATTGTTTGCATAAACATTACTAATAAAGAGAATAAGACGAATAAATGTATTTTTCAATACAAACAAATCCTCTTTGTTTATTGAATTAAAAGAAATTGTATTTGAGATTTCTTATAAATTGATGCATGTGAGTAGCTGACTTCCAACTTGTGTATATGCAATAATTTCCAGTTCACGCTTATCAAAATCATTAGTGATTTTAATTACCATATCTGCTGGAGCAATCATACCTTTGCCTAAATTTGCCCATTCAATCAGTTGAATGTGATTAGGCGCTAAATATTCTCGAATACCAATATATTCTAATTCTTGTGCATCGCTTAATCGATAACAGTCAAAGTGATGAATATTGACTTTGTCATTAATATAACTTTCTACCAGAGAATAGGTGGGGCTTTTAACTCGATCAAACCCATAAAATTGAATAAATCCTCTAGCTAGAGTAGTTTTTCCAATTCCTAAATCACCTTCTAAATAAATAACTATGCAATTATTAATTAATTGAGCACATTGAGCCAATTGATGCGCAAAATCATAAGTCTCAAATTCACTGTGAAGGGTTAATTTCAAAATAATTGCCATATATAAAGACCAAACATACCAATAAGAACAAACCCTTTAAAACGATTAATAATGTGTTTTTTGTTAAATTTATAAGAGACAATAAACAGTAGAATAGTCAACAATAACATGACTGGGTAGTCTCTGCTAATAACCTCTACTGGTACATCTGATGGGTGGATCAATCCTGGTATAGCCAATACCGCAATGGTATTAAATAAATTAGAACCGATGACATTGCCTATCACCATTGCATATTGTTTTTTTAAAACACTTGTGATTGATACTGCCAGTTCTGGTAGACCGGTACCTAGTGCCACTACACTAAGCCCAATAATTAAATCTGAAACACCAAATACTTTAGCCACTTCTATACTGCCCCAAACCACAAGTTTTGCGCTAGAGATCAAACTCACCAAATTCACAATCAACATTATCCAAGTTTTTTTAACCTGAGTTTTGCTTACATTGTGTTCGAATTCGTCAAATTCGTGATACATTTTATTTTTTGCTTGCTTTATAGTATAAGCAAAAAATAAAACCAATAAAGACAATAAAATCATACCATCTGTAAAATCAAGACGATAATCCCACAACAATAGCCCCAAACAAAGTGTGACAACCATTAAAAATAGCCATTCTTTTTTAAAAACATCCCCTTGTACTTCAATTGGGCTAATAATTGCACTAATACCTAATACTAGGCTAATATTGAAAATATTAGAACCAATAGCATTGCCAATACTAAGTCCTGTATTACCTTCTATAGCAGCAAGTGCTGACACTAGCATTTCAGGCGTACTAGTGCCAAACCCAAAGATAATTAATCCAATAATGAGTGGCGATATCTTGAAAATATTAGCAATTTTTGTCCCATTCTCAGTGAATTTATCTGCACTCCAAATTAAAAGTACAAATCCTGATAATAAAGCAATAATTGGTAGTAGAATATTCGACATAATTAATAAAGAAATCTTTGTATAAAATTTTCACTTATTATAAAGACATATAAATCCAAATGAACAAAACAGAATTCTTAATTGGCCGTAGTGGCTTAGATTTACTTGATGATTTTTACCCTGATGATTTGCCTAATGAATGGCGTTTTGACTATTACTCAATCTTATTCAAAGCTTTGGCTTTAAAAATTGATACTGAAGAAGATCTAGAGCAAATATTTACAGAATTAGAAGACTTTGATGAAGTGTTTGAATTGGTTATATCCATTGAACAGGCGCAGTTATTAGATGTAACTCAACTTACATCAAAACTTAAACTGATTTATCAATATCGGTCTCAGTTTAATTTATTTTGTGAACTTGATGAGCAGCCAAGTGATGAAGTAATGACGATATTAAGTGATTATCAATTATGCCTCCAGTCTAATAAAAAACTAAAACTTGATTTAAATACCAAATTAATTACAAACAAATATTTACATTTTAATCAATTGCCCATTCGTTACACTTCTAACGTTTTGGATGAAAAGCAAATTCGGAATTTTTTGCAAGATATATTGCTTATTAACACTAAAACTGTACTTATTTGCAAACATGCAGAAAGTGAAACGTTGAATAAAATACGAATTATTGCTGAAATATTAGGATTCTAATTAGTGAATGTATTATTAACTAGACCACTTTTACAAGTAGAAGAGTTACAATCTATGGTGACTAAAAGTGGCAATAAACCACTTTTGTTTCCAACATTAAAGCTTAACTCTATTGATGCTAAGGTAGAAAATAATTATTATGATGTGATTATTTTTATTAGTGTCAATGCTGTTGAATATGGCTTAAAAATTCTTAAAACAATTAGTTATCATAAGATTTTTGCAGTGGGTAGTGCTACTGCTAGAAAATTAAGCGAGAATGATATAGAGATTGATGATTTTCCTAGAAAAAAAGCTTCCAGTGAAGCGCTCTTAGCACTTGATAGCGTAGCTCAATTGTATCATAAAACAATTCTAATTTTTAGAGGTCAAAGTGGTAGAGAAGTCTTAAAACAAGGACTAATTAAACAAAATAATCAAGTTGAATACGTTGAAGTGTATGAACGTGTGAATCATAATATTAACTCTTTACATCGTCAATCACTTGATGAATTGTTATCAAGAAATGAAGGCGTTATTAGCATTACTAGTATAGATAGTATGAAATTACTAGTGAAAATATCCAGTCAGATTCTTGATGTTGATAGGCTTAAAAACTATTTATTAGTTGTTTTAAGTGATAGAATAAAAACTTATGTCAATTCAATTGGATTTAACAAAGTGCTAGTCACGCCGAATACTAGTAATAATGGCATTATTTCAGTATTAACAAATCTTAATACACTTGACAAACCAGTAAAATACAGTTAATTTATCAATCACTTTGATGATTTTTTTTGGAGAGTAATGTGATTAAATTAAGCGTTTCACAAGCAGCACGAAAGCTTGGGGTGAGTCGCGCCCAAATTCAAGTACAAATTAATTCTGGCAAACTGCAAACTCATGAAGGTTACGTAACAACGGATAGTATTAGGTTGGCCTATCCTAAAATAAACTTGCATTTAGAACAAGATAAACATATACAAAAAATGCAACAAATTAAAGCGAATGCTATGTTTAAAACTTGTGCAGCCGATACTGTTAAACAAGAAAATGAACAAATGTTAATCAGCATTATCACTTCGCTTAAATCTAAACTTTACAAAGAAGAGCTAAAGAATGAACACTATGTTATGGTATTTGAAGAATTAGATAGTCGTTTATATGTGCTTGAGAAGTGTTGCCACGCACAAGACAAAGAGCCTTTACATAAACTTCAGTATTGGATTAGAAATCAATCTAGTTTAAATTAGGTTGATGATTTAAAGTAAATTTTATGATAAAACACATCGGAGGTTTTTAGATATAATTTTTTAATTATAAAACGTTATTAATTATTTGTACTTTATTTTTTATGTTGTAATTTTCGGAACTTTTTAACACCGAGGATAAGCCATTAAAAATTGAAACTATTAAAAAATAAAAGTCCAATTAAAACTCAATATGAATTAGCGTTCTGTTCAGTAAATACTAAAGTTAAAAAGAATTTAACTCATTATTATTTATCTAAGTGTTAATAGAAAATTGTTATGTGGGTTTCATAGTTAGTTAACAGTCGTCTAAGCTATAAAACTATGCCTTATTAACATGCCTTGAAAGAATAAAATCCATCGTTAAGTAATTATATGATACTTTTTGCTAGTTTAAGAGAAGGTTCTGCACAATTCATTGAGTAAAAGTGAAAACTATTCACACCTTGGCTTTTGAGTGTTTGACATAAATTAGCAACAACATCAAAACCAAAATCACCAAGCGATTCTAGATCGTTTTCATAAAGTTTGAGTCGTTCTAAAATCCACTTTGGAATTTGTGTGCCACACATATTAGAAAAGTTAAGCAATTGAGTGTAGTTAGTAATTGGCATAATTCCTGGTGTAATCGGGATGTCCACACCTAATTTTTGTACATCATCTTTAAATCTAAAATAGGCATCAGCATTATAGAAGTATTGTGTAATTGCACCATTAGCACCTGCTTTAATCTTGTTAACAAAGTGTGTTAGATCACTTACAATATTTTTGGCTTGTGGGTGCATTTCAGGATAAGCTGCTACCTCAATATGGAAGTAGTAATTATATTCAGATCTGATAAATTCAACCAATTCATTGGCATAATGAAAATCACCAATATCGCCTATACCTAAAGGAATATCGCCCCTTAATGCAATAATACGATTAATATTTGTAGATTTGTATTGATCTAATAATTCAACAATGTTAGACTTTTCTGAGCCAATACAGGATAGGTGTGGTGCAGCTGGAATGTTGTCATTTTTTTGAATATCTAACACCGCTCCTAGGGTTGCATCTTGTGTTGTTCCACCTGCACCAAAAGTGGTTGAAAAATATTCAGGCGATACCACACTTAAACTTTGTCTAACTTGGTTTAGTTTTTCTTTAGCTTGGTTTGTTCTGGGCGGGAAAAACTCAAAACTGATTTTCATTAGTGCAATACATCCATAATAAAAGTGTCCTTATTATAACTGATTCAATTAAGATTTAAGGGCTTCCAATTTCTGTAAAAGTTATATTTTGGATTTATGATTTTTTAACTATCCTCTAACAATCGGGTAAAATAACCGAATTTATTTAGTTGTAAATTTATAGCGATTTATGTCAAAAAGTGATTACATTGAGTTAGAAGGTGTTGTTAAAGAAAAATTACCGAATACGATTTTTACGGTTGAGTTAGAAAATGGTCATCGTATTTTGGCGCATATTTCTGGCAAAATTCGCAAGCATTATATTCGTATTCTTCCAGGTGATAAGGTAACCGTTGAGATGACGCCTTATGATTTAACCAAAGGAAGAATTATTTTTAGACACAAATAAAAATATTGCCGATGTGGTGGAATTGGTAGACGCGCCGGATTCAAAATCCGGTTCCTTCTGGAGTGACGGTTCGATTCCGTCCATCGGTACCAAATTAATATAAAAAAATTATAATATGGAACAAACAGATTTTATAGTTCAAGCACTTAATTTAACCTTGTTTGGTATGGGATTTGTATTCTTGTTTTTAACTTTGTTGGTTGGCGTTACTAAATTAATGTCTATGATTATTCAAAAATTTCAAAGTAAAGTTCATGATCAGCAGGATTTTAATAACAATTCTGAACTTGAAGATGAGATAGATGAGGAGACTAAATTTGTCATTGAGCAAGCAATTAAAATGCATAGGGGACATAAAGATTATGCTTAATTTTTTTAAAAAATTAACTAAAAAATCAGATAGTGCACAAGGCAAAAAGGTAGAAATTACCGAACTTGTTTTTAGAGATGCGCATCAATCTTTATTTGCAACACGTATGCGTATTGATGATATGTTGCCAATTGCAGACAAATTAGACAAAATTGGCTATTGGTCAATGGAATCATGGGGTGGAGCGACTTTTGATTCGTGTATTCGTTATTTAGGGGAAGATCCTTGGGATAGAATCCGTGAGATTAAAAAAGTAATGCCTAACACACCTCAGCAAATGTTGCTTAGAGGCCAAAATTTGTTAGGCTATCGTCATTATAGTGATGATGTGGTGCGTAAATTTGTAGATCAAAGTGTTGAAAATGGTGTAAGCGTGTTTCGGATTTTTGATGCGATGAATGATATTCGCAATCTTAAAACTGCAATAGACCAAACCATTAAATTAGGTATGCATGCTCAAGGCACTATTTCTTATACAGTCAGCCCAGTGCATAATGCTCAAACTTGGCTAGACATGGCTAGGAAAATTGAAGATATGGGCGCACATTCTCTTTGTATTAAAGATATGGCAGGTTTATTGCAGCCGTATGTGGCTTATGATTTGGTTAAAGAGTTAAAGGTAGTTGTTGATATTCCTATTCAATTACACGCTCATGCAACAACTGGATTATCCACTACTACCATTGTTAAAGCTGTTGAAGCTGGCATTGATCGTGTTGACACTGCTATTGGCTCTATGAGTATGACTTATGGTCATAGTGCGACTAATTCTGTGGTTTCTATTTTAGAAAATAGTCCAAGAAAAACAGGGTTAGATTTGAAAAAACTAGAAGAGATTGATGCTTACTTTAGACCAGTACGTTGTAAATATGCGCAGTTTGAAGGTTCACTTAGAGGGGTAGATTCAAGAATTTTATTATCCCAAGTTCCAGGTGGCATGCTGACCAATATGGAAAGCCAGCTACGCGAACAAGGTGCACTTGATAAGATGGATGAAGTGTTGGCTGAAATTCCACGTGTACGTAAGGATTTGGGCTATATCCCATTAGTAACACCAACTTCTCAAATTGTGGGTACACAATCTGTACTTAATGTACTCACTGGTGAACGCTATAAGACGATTACTAAAGAGTCTGCTGGTGTGCTCAAAGGTGAATATGGTGCAACACCAGCACCTGTTGATCAGGCCTTGCAAGTTAAGGTCTTGGATGGTAGTAAACTGATTACTTGCAGACCTGCTGATAATATTGCACCAGAAATGCATATTCTTGAGCAAGAATTTGATAAAATTGTTGCTGAAAAAGGAATTACTTTGTCTAAAGACAAAGTTGATGATTTATTAACTTACGTATTATTTCCGCAAGTAGGTATCTTATTTTTACAAAATAGAAATAATTCTGATTTCTTTGAGCCAGTGCTACAAGCAGGTAATAATTGCCAAAAACCTAATAAAAATGAAGGGACTTATACCATTTCATTTAAAGGTAATTCCTATACTGTTGACGTTTCAGCAGGGGGTAATATTACTTCAATGAAGACATCTTCTGATCAAACAAAAACATCAACGCTAATAGAAAAAGAAATACTTAACACAGCACCAATAACAGAGGGTGAGTCTATTGGTGCGCCATTATCAGGGGCTATTTGGAAAGTAATGGTTGAGGTGAATCAAAAAATTAATCAAGGCGATGTTTTGATTATTCTTGAAGCTATGAAAATGGAAACTGAAATTAAGGCCGCTAAAAGCGGTGTTGTGACTGGTATTGAGATTAAGGAAGGCGATACAGTTGACGTAGGCCAAACTTTATTAACACTCGTATGATTTGTAAATCTTAGCATGGAACAATTAAACACATTTTGGATTAATACAGGTCTTTATCAAATGTCTTGGGGACAGGGCTTAATGTTATTAGTTGGAATGCTACTTTTGTATTTAGCAATTATTAAAAATTTTGAACCATTGTTATTATTGCCTATTGGCTTTGGTGCGATTTTGGCTAATATTCCAGATGCAGGTATTGCCGAAGGCAATGGTATTTTGCATGTATTCTATGTGGTAGGTATTGAGTCTGGCGCATTTCCATTGATTATTTTTATGGGTGTGGGTGCATTGACTGATTTTGCTCCATTATTAGCCAACCCTAAAACATTACTACTTGGTGCAGCAGCTCAATTTGGTATTTTTGCGACTTTATTGGGTGCTATTGGTTTAACAGTAATAGGTATTTTTGATTTTAGCTTGACTGACGCTGCTGCTATTGGCATTATTGGTGGCGCTGATGGCCCAACCAGTATTTATGTTGCTTCGAAACTTGCACCTGATTTGTTAGGTGCAATTGCGGTTGCCTCTTATTCTTACATGGCGTTAGTACCACTTATTCAACCGCCAATTATGCGCGCCCTAACAACTAAAAAAGAACGTCAAATTGAGATGGTGCAATTGCGTAAAGTGTCAAAATCTGAAAAAATTATTTTTCCTATTATGTTGTTAATGCTAGTGGCTTTATTATTGCCTGATGCAGCGCCACTACTGGGCATGTTTGCCTTTGGCAATTTAATGAAAGAGTCTGGCGTGGTTGACCGTTTGAGCGATACAATACAGAATGCTTTGATTAATATTGTGACTATTTTCTTAGGCTTGGCAGTGGGTTCAAAACTGATGGCGGATAAATTCTTACAATTAGATACTTTGGGCATTTTGCTTTTAGGCATGGTGGCTTTTGCTATTGGCACGGCTTGCGGGTTATTAATGGCAAAACTTATGAATATATTTAGTAAAAATAAAATCAACCCTTTGATTGGTTCTGCGGGTGTTTCTGCAGTGCCTATGGCGGCTCGTGTTTCTAATAAGGTGGGTTTAGAGGATAATCCACATAACTTTTTATTAATGCATGCAATGGGTCCTAATGTTGCTGGTGTGATTGGTTCAGCGATTGCAGCAGGTATTATGATCCAGTTTTTAGGCTAGTTTATTTTCATGAAAAGAACCTTTTTGAGTGCTAAATTGCATAAAGTAATAACAACTGCAGTTGAGTTGGACTATGAGGGTTCTTGTGAAATTGATGGTGTATTGCTAGATGCAGCAGATATTGGTGCATTTGAACAAATTCAAATTTACAATATTAACAATGGTAATCGTTTTACGACTTACACAATTCGCGGTAAGGATAATTCTGGTGTTATTTCTGTTAATGGTGCTGCTGCACATAAGGTAAATGTAGGTGATATGTTAATTATTGCTGCGTATGGCGTTTACTCTGAAAAAGAACTTGAAAGTTATACGCCTAGGTTGTGTTATGTTAATGATCAAAATATTTTGACTAAGATAAGTTCATGAAAGAAATCATTTAAAGTTTGGTTCTTAAAAAACTAGGCGGGGATGATGCACTGATTTCGTCAAGTCTAGTTTATTCTCTTATTATTTTAGCTTAATACTTGAAATTTCTTTTGTTCCTATTGATATTAGTTACCTCTAAAAAGCGTTGTATGGTGAAGTATATTACTTACTTATTGCTTTCTCATTTTCCTAATCTACAATTATTTAATACTTACGGACCAATAGAAGTTAGTGGGCAGAGTATTTCGTGATAGTTTTACTATTAAAAAGTGTACATTGTATGCTACTGGAGATATATTTTATCAGTGGGACGGTAAAGCGATTTTTATCGAGTATCAAGATACATAGCATTGATTTAGGTGTTATTGGACAATTAATAGATATTTTAAATGTAAAGACTTGCTACTAGAACACAATGAACGAATCATTCGTTTAGTTGCTTTTATACAAACAAGTGATTACAATTCTGGGTACAGTTATAATACTTGTCTTGAACCTAGATTGCCTAAATATGTGATTCCTAGTGAATGGTTTTTCATATCTATTTTTCGCTGACATATAATTTAAAAATAGATAATCAACAACTATTAAAATAGTTTTCAATATTGCTGCTAATATAATTAATTAAAAAACAGAGTTATAGAATTAATTCCATAATTACCGTGTGTCAATTAACCGATAATGGTGTTGTATTTGCATTAATATATATGGGTAAGAATGATGACGTGGCCTTTATGCACTTAAACAGAGTGGCGTTAAGGCTTGTGCAGGGAATCAAGCTCCAAACTTGCATCAATTTAGGTTGAAAACTTTGTAATATCTAGACATTCCTTATATTAAGAAGTTTAAAATTAGTTTTTTCAATTGGCACAGGTGCTTAATCAAGAGTAAGGTGTTTTTATTTTTTATAGCATCTAAAGAACAAAAGATTAGAAGTATCATTTTTTGGCTTTCAGACTATTATTCTTAAAATCGTTGCTTCTTTATCTATATTGGCTAAAACTCTTATTTATTACCGGATAAAAATAACAATGAATATGTTATTAATATTAAAGTCAACAAGTACCTAAAAAATAGAACAATTGGCACACACATTAACGCTTAAAATGAAAAAATTATTTTACAAAATATAATAAAGCCTTTGGCTTATTAATACAACAAACCCTCAATTTATGTTAGGTAATACTTTAGTAATGAGCTCGTATAAATTGTGCATCAATTTTTAGTTGAGGTTTAGATTGATATTTTTATCATAAAGCTCTTGAAAAAACAATCAAAGTCATATCATCATTTGTGTTAATGCTTATTTTTGTTATTAACATGAGTGTTTTCCTAACTGGAGGCTTTCCCCTTATTAAAAAACGTGATATAATCATTTTTTTCAATAATTTGTTGGTGTTATATTTCTTGGTTGATTTTTTTAACTTTTGGTATTTTTAGTATTCTTTGCATGTTAGCTTAGATTGTCGTGTCAGTATAACTGAAATAAGAATTGTCCCAAAATCATTAATCAATCGAGGAGTGTGAAATAAACAAATTTCTTTATCTGTGCTTGCTACCAATAGGAAAAACAATATGTTCTTCTTCAAGTGAATAACTCATTTATAATTGATGTGTTTGCATATTTTTATGTCTAGATTAGAGGGATTAATACCCCATGATTTAAGACAAATGCTTTGTCCATTTTTGCAACTATTTTTTCATCATGAGTGACAATAATTAGCGCACAGTTTTGGGCGTGATTAAGTGTTAGCATTAAATTGAGCACTTCATGAGCGTTTTTAACGTCCAAATTTCCAGTGGGTTCATCTGCCAAAATACAACCAGGATTTGTAATTAAAGCTCTTGCGATAGCAACGCGTTGGCGCTCACCACCAGAAAGCTCACTTGGTAAGCGCTTAAGAAGATGTTCAAGCCCAATCCTTGAGAGTATTTTTTTGGCATTAGTTTGGGCGGATTGCTGATTTTTCCCTTGTATTCGTTCAGGAATTGCAACGTTATCAAGTACGCTAAAGTCATTCAATAGGTGATGAAATTGATACACAAAACCTAAATATTTGCCACGTAATAACGTGGTATCATTTTCATTTAATAAGCCTATATTGTTGCCATTTATGAGTACTTCTCCTTGAGTGGGTTTATCGATACCAGCTAAGAGATTAAGTAAAGTAGATTTACCACAGCCTGATTGTCCTAAGATTACAATTGATTCACCTTTCTTAATGCTTAAGCTGAGGTTGTTAAGTACGGGTATTTCTTTCTTTCCATCAAAGTAACTGTAACTAAGATTATTACACTCAATAATTTTATTCATAATTTAATGTCTTGACAATATCAATTTTTCCTGCACGTTTTGCTGAATAAATAGAAGCAATTATGACTAAAATAAAACTGCCAAAGGCAACTTTTTCGATGTCTATCATGTGTATTTCAGAAGGAAATCGAGTAATATAAAATACATCTTTTGGAAAGAACTGAAAACCTAAAATGGACTCAATACCACTAACAACCATTTCAATATTAAGTGATAGTAAGATACCTAAAATGCTACCAATGGTAATACCAATTAGGCCAATTGTCAGACCTTGGTAAAAAAAAATTTTTACAATACGATTGGGTGTCATGCCAAGAGTTCTTAAAATAGCAATGTCGGCTTTTTTATCAGCCACCATCATAACTATCATAGAAACAATATTAAAAACAGCCATTACAATAATGAGCGATAATATAATGCCGATCATCTGTTTTTCAAGATTAAGCGCTTTAATAAAGTTGGCCTTTTGTTCAGTCCAATCAATGCCATAATATTGATTGCTTTGTAAGCTAGCAACAACCTCTTGAGTGATTTTCTTAGCATTAAATAGATCATCAACCTTGAGTCGAATGCCAGAGACTTGGCCTTTCATAGAGTACAACTTTTGAGCTTGTTCTAAGCTAATAAATACTAAATTATTGTCATATTCGCTAATGCCAGCATCAAAAATACCACTAATGGTAAAGCGTTTAAACCTGGATTGAATGCCTATAATATTAGAAGATAATTTAGGTGTTAGTAGTGTAATTTTATCATTAATAATCACGCCTAATTGCGCTGCCAGTCCTGCGCCAATTAAAATGTCTGATTTAAGCAAGTTAGCATTACCAGACTTAATTCTATTTAACAAAATAGAAGTTTTTTTCTCCAAATCAGGCTTAATACCTCGTACACTGATACCTTGGGTGCCATTTTTTGCACTGAGTAAAGCATATTTTTCAATATAGGGCGAGGTGCTAATAATATTAGGATGTTGGTTGATTTTGGCTTGTAAATCTTGCCAATTATTAATTAAATTATTGTATTGAGTAATATACGAATGAGAAATAGCATTTAACACTCTATCTCTAAGTTCTTTGTGAAACCCATTCATGACAGATAGCACTGTAATCAAGGTAACGATAGATAAAATCAAACCTACCATAGAAACCCCAGAAATAAAGGATACAAAACCTTTTTTCCGACTAGAACATAAATATTGATTAGAAATTGTAAATTCGATACTCATTAGGGTGATATTTTGTCATAATTAGTATTTTATAAATGACTAAATAAAAGAGATGTATAATTAGTCCAACAATGGAAGATAAAATTAAAAAACTGGGTGATATTCTTATTGAAATATTCCATATTGTAGGGTTGTCTGTGGTAGGTGCAATAATTATTCGGTCAGCCATTCATGAATATTTTATTATTATGCAGCATGAGTCTGGCTTTGCATTACTTTAAGATATTTTAATTTTGTTTATTTAGAGCTAGGTGTAAATGACGGGTATTTATTTTAAAATCCATAAATATCAGTGATATTTATTGTCATTACGAATATTACTCGTTTCTTAGTAATTGATATGAAATTTTTAATGACGAATGATAAGTTTAATTTACTCATTATGATTATCTCAATTTTGATATTGTCTGTTGCTACAGAGGTATTGAAATTCACTGAGAAAAAATATCAAGCTCAAAACGAGTATTAGACAACAATGAATTTAAACATTCGAGGTATTATTAATTATTCGCTATTGCCAATATCGGGTATTTTTTATTTAGTATCAGTGTTTAGAAAATGGCTTTATCGAGTTAATTTTTTTAAAGTTCAAAAATTTAAATATCCTGTGATTGTGGTAGGTAATATTACAGTAGGTGGCACAGGGAAAACACCAATCGTTATTGCATTGGCGCAGTATTTTAAACAACAAGGTAAGCAAGTGGGTATAGTATCACGTGGTTATGGTGGTGCGCATCATCAAGGTAGTTTATTGGTAAATAAGGACACCAACGTCTATTTATCAGGCGATGAGCCGTTACTGATTGCCTTGCAAACAGATTTACCAGTGATGATTAATAAGAATAGGGCGAAAGCAGTTAAGGATTTAATCAACCAATGCCAAGTTGATTTAATCATCAGTGATGATGGTTTACAACATTACAAAATGGATAGAGATGTAGAAATTGTTGTTATTGACGGTATTAAGCGTTTTGGCAATGGATTTTTCTTGCCATTAGGCCCTTTAAGAGAGTCAATTACTCGCCTTAAAAGTGTTGATTTTGTGATAAATAATGCTGGTTTGTGTGCAGGTGAGTTTAGCGTTAAATTGACATTAAAAATGTTTGTTAATGTTAAAACAGGTGAGGAAAAATCACTGAATTATTTTAAAGGTAAATATTGTCATGGTGTTGCTGGCATTGGCCATCCTGAACGTTTCTTTAATGCATTAATCAGATTGGGTATTAATTTAGAGCATCATATATTTGCTGACCATTATATTTATCAACAAAGTGATTTAGTATTTGAAGACAATCATCCAATTCTTATGACTGCTAAGGATTGTGTAAAATGTACTCAATTCGAAAACGATCAAATGTGGTACCTGCAAGTTGAGGCTGATTTGAGTGATGATTTTTTAAAAAAACTAGACGCTAAATTATGATTGACGAAGCTTTATTAAAATTATTAGTATGTCCTAAAAGTAAAGCTCCACTTAAACAAGTAGGTAATGAGCTTATTTGTGAAGTAAGTGGCTTGGCCTATCCAATTGAAGATGGCATTCCAATTTTGCTAGTTGAAGAGGCGTGTCAATTAGAGCAAGGTACTAATAAAAAGTAATGGATTTTTCCGTTATTATCCCTGCTAGATATGCATCAAGTAGATTACCAGCTAAACTACTTAAAGATGTTCATGGTAAACCTTTAATTCAATTAACCTATGAAAATGCAATTAATAGTGGTGCAAATCGTGTAATTATTGCAACCGATGACAAGCGCATTGAAACAGTTGCCAATGATTTTGGCGCTTTAACTTGTATGACTGACGAACACCATACTTCTGGCACATCAAGAATTGCACAAGTATTGGAAGTGTTAGACATTGATAATGATGAAATTATTGTTAATGTACAAGGTGATG